>JBEDFV010000114.1:0-13810 GCA_041175005.1 Pseudomonadota bacterium | reverse complement strand
CCCGCGGCCTTCCCCGCGGCCTTCCCTAAGGGCGCCTCCGCGGCCCGCCCCCGTGGGGGACTGCTTTTCAGCCTACGCGCTGGCGGGCATCGTTTCTCCAGCAGACATCGGAGAGCCCCTGGGCCCGGCTGATGGCACGGGCCATGACAAAGAGAAGGTCGGAGAGTCGATTGAGGTAGTGACGCAAGTTGTCGCGAGGCCGCGGCAGACCTGCCCGGTCTTGGGCATGGTCTAAGGCCACCAGGCTGCGCTCGGCGCGCCGCGCCACCGTGCGGGCCACATGGGCAATCGCGGTGGCCTCGCTGCCCGCAGGCAATATAAATTCCTTTAAAGCAGGCAAGTCGGCGTTGAGCGCGGCAATCCAGTCATCGAGACGCAATAGCCGGTCGTTGGCGAGCACCGCATGGTCGGGCAGGGCCAGTTCACCGCCAAGATCGAAGAGGTCATGCTGGATCTCATAGACCATGGCATCGATCTCAGAAAGCGCGGGCAGGTTTTGCGCAAGCGGCGCCAGACGGGCCCGCAGAAGCCCTAGGTGGCTATTGAGTTCGTCCACATCGCCCATGCAGACAAACCGGGCATGGTCCTTCGGCAGACGCGAGCCGTCTGCCATACCCGAGGTGCCGTCATCGCCGGTACGGGTGGTGATGCGTGAGAGTCGATGGCCCATAGGGATTGAGTCTATCTCCTCTAGTAGGCAGGTGAACAGACTTTTCCTGGGGACTTTGAACCTAAAATAGCGAAATGAACGCACCGACCCCGTCTTGGCGACTCGGCGAACTCCGCTTCGACGATACGACCCAGCCCCTCTCGCCTGAAAAGCGCCAACGCCTGATCGAGGCCCTCTCGACCGCGCTTCCCCCGGACTGCCTGGTATGCGACGAAGAGCCGCTCAAACCCTACGAGTGTGATGGCCTGAGCGGCTACCGGCGGCTTCCTGCAGCAGTGGCCCTGCCCCGAAGCGAGGCACAGGTGGCGGAAGTGCTCAAGATCTGCTCGGCATTAGAGGTTCCGGTCGTGCCCCGGGGCGCCGGAACAGGCCTCTCGGGTGGCGCCACTCCCCACCGTGGCGGCGTGGTGCTCTCCACCGCACGGCTACGAAAAATTCTGGCCATCGAACCGCAGGCCCGCCGGGCCCGGGTGCAGCCAGGCGTGCGAAACCTGGCCATTAGCGAAGCCGCCGCGCCCTATGGCCTCTACTACGCGCCAGACCCCTCTTCACAGATTGCCTGCTCCATCGGGGGCAACGTGGCGGAGAATTCGGGCGGCGTGCACTGCCTGAAGTACGGACTCACCGTGCACAACATTCTGCAGGTCCGTGGGCTCACCATTGCAGGCGAGCCGGTGGTCTTCGGGAGTGAGGCCTTTGATAGACCTGGCCTCGACCTGCTCTCGCTTCTGATAGGCTCGGAAGGCATGCTCGCGGTGGTGACAGAAGTCACCGTAAAGCTCGTCCCGAAGCCGGCCCTGGCCCGGGTGGTGATGGCCTCCTTCGATGACGTAGAGAAGGCCGGCCAGGCGGTGGCTGACCTCATTGGGGCGGGCATTATTCCCGCAGGGCTTGAGATGATGGATAAGCCCATGACCGCGGCGGTTGAGGAGTTTGTCCATGCAGGCTACGACCTCAAGGCGGCCGCTATTCTGCTCTGCGAGTCGGATGGCACGCCAGAGGAGGTCGAAGAAGAAATTGGCCGCATGAAGGTGGTTCTCTCCCAGAGTGGTGCCACAGAGCTCACCGTCTCCGCCTCAGAGGCCGAGCGCCTGCGGTTCTGGTCAGGACGCAAGAATGCCTTTCCGGCCTCTGGCCGTATCTCGGCAGACTATTACTGCATCGATGGCACGATTCCGAGGCGCAGGCTTGGTGAGATGTTGAGAAAAATTGCGTCCCTAGAGAAGAAGTACGGGCTGCGTTGCCTGAATGTGTTTCATGCCGGGGACGGCAATCTGCACCCCCTCATTCTGTTTGATGCTGCAAAGCCTGGAGAATTTGAGGCGACCGAAAAATTCGGCGCCGAAATTCTTGAGACCTGCGTAGCGTTTGGCGGCACCATCACGGGCGAACACGGTGTGGGCCTTGAGAAGATTAATTCCATGTGCGTGCAGTTCTCCCAAGACGAACGCCTCGCCTTTCTTGCGGTGAAGCGGGCCTTCGACCCAGAGGGCCTGCTCAACCCAGGCAAGACCATTCCTACCCTGCATCGCTGCGCCGAGTATGGCCGGATGCATGTGCAGAGCGGTGTTCTGCGATTCCCCGAACTCGAACGCTTCTAATGCCGATGCATGCACTGACGGAGGCCCAGGCCCAAGAATGGCGGACCAAGACCGCTGGCCTGATCCAAGAGGCACGCGGTCGGCAGCAGGCGCTGCACATTCAGGGCCATGGGAGCAAGGCCTTTTATGGCCAACCCATGGATCCTGCCCTGCCGATTCTCTCTACCCAAGACTATGCGGGCGTGGTGGCCTATGACCCGAGCGAGCTGGTGGTGGTGGCACGGGCCGGCACGGCCCTGACTGATCTTGAGGCGGTATTGGCCGAACGCCAACAACGGCTGGCCTTTGAGCCGCCCCGCTTTCACGGACGCGGCACCGTGGGAGGCATGATCGCCACAGGGCTCTCGGGCCCGGGGCGTCTGTCTGCGGGGCCCTGCAAAGACTATGTGCTGGGGCTCACTGTCATGAATGGCGACGGCGCCCTCATGCGGTTTGGGGGTACGGTGATGAAAAACGTGGCGGGCTATGACATGTCTCGTCTACATACGGGCGCCATGGGCATTCTTGGGCTCATCCTGGAAGTCTCGCTAAAAGTGTTGCCCGAGCCCGCAGCCCGCCGTACGGTGCAGATCGCCTGTCCTCGGGCCAAGAGTATTGCCTGGGCAGACCAGTGGCTCTCCGAGCCGCTGCCCGTTTCGGCTACGGCCTGGGTCGCCGATGCAGACGGCAACAGCAGCCCCAGCGGACATGACCAGGGCTCGCTCGTCGTGCGATTTGCTGGCGCGGCGGCGGCTGTCGATGCCGCCGTTGAGCGGTTTGAGGCATCGTATGGGGCCACCTGCATAGGAGAACACCAGGCTTCTGACTTCTGGAGCGCGCTGCGGGATCAGACCCACGGTTTTTTCTCTTCCTCCAAGGAGGACCCGCGACGGCGTCTCTGGCGCCTCTCGGTGCCCGCAGAGACCCCCGATCTGCCAATGCCGGGGTCCTGCCTTCTGGAATGGGGCGGGGCGCTGCGGTGGCTCTGGACAGATGCCTCTGCCGCGGAGGTGCGATCGCTTGCAAGCGCAGTGGGCGGACATGCAAGCCTCTACCTCGGCTCCGCAGAGGATCGGACGCAAGAAGGATGTCTCGCGCCACTCTCCCCCGTCTTGCAGGGCCTGCATCAGAGAATCAAGGCAGAACTCGACCCGCACCGGCTATTTAATCCGGGCCGCCTGATTGGCGGGCTCTGACCCCTACTGCACTGCGAAGACCGCATGGAAATCACACTCTCCGACCTTGCTCAGCAAGACCCCAGGGCCCACGAGGCGGCCGATATTATTCGCCGCTGCGTACACTGCGGCTTCTGCACCGCCACCTGCCCGACATACCAGCTGCTCGGGGACGAACGGGACGGTCCCCGTGGGCGCATCTATATGATCAAACAGATGCTGGAGGGCGACCCCGTTTCGGGCGAGACCCAGCTGCATCTCGATCGTTGCCTCACCTGTCGCAATTGCGAGACGACCTGCCCCTCGGGCGTGGAGTACGGGCGGCTTGTGGACCTGGGTCGGGAGATGGTGGAAGAAAAGGTCTCTCGTCCGCTGGGGCAACGGTTGGTTCGGGGGCTGCTGCGCGAGGGGCTTACCTCCCCCTGGTTTGGGCCTGCCGCCCGCCTCGGCCGAGCCTTACGTCCACTATTGCCCAGCGTCTTGTCCCAGAAGCTTCCCGCGGTCTCTCCGAGTGCGCTGCGCTGGCCCACGGGCCATCATGCCCGCAAGGTGATTCTTCCACGGGGCTGCGTGCAGCCTGCCCTCTTACCCAATATCGATCTTGCCACGGCGGTGGTCTTCGATCGGCTCGGCATCGAGAGCGTCGTACCCGAGGCCTCGGGCTGCTGCGGGGCGGTGCGTCACCATCTGGCCGATGGCCATGGGGCGCTTGCCCAGGTACGACGCAATATTGATGCCTGGTGGCCCCTGGTGGACTCTGGGGAGGTCGAGGCCATTGTGGTCAACGCCTCGGGCTGCGCCGTCATGGTGAAGGACTATGGTCGTCTTCTCGCCCAAGAACCCGAGTACGCTGAAAGAGCGCGTGTTATTTCTGATATGGCCCGCGACCCCATTGAGATTCTTGGGCCACTCTTGTCTGAGCTACAGAACCGCTATCCCGCGCTTCGGGCGCAGAAACCCGGCCAGAAGATCGCTTATCACCCGCCGTGCACCCAGCAGCACGGGCTAAAAATTCGGGGTGGGGTAGAGGCGTTTCTTCAGTCCCTAGGGGTGGTGGTACAGCCTGTGGCCGACAGCCACCTCTGCTGCGGATCGGCGGGCACCTACTCGGTGCTTCAGCCGGTGCTGGCCCAGACACTCAAGGAGCAAAAGGTTGCGGCGCTGACGGCCGGAGACCCAGACTGTATTCTCTCAGCCAATGTCGGCTGCATTGGCCACCTGCAGACCGGTACCCCAGTGCGGGTGGCCCACTGGATCGAGTGGCTCGAAGTGCAGACCCGATCCTAGCGCCCCCCGGCTGGTTACTTCTCGTCGATGACGGGATTCGACAGCAGTCCAATCTCTGGCACATCCACCTCGACCGTGTCTCCCTGCTTCATAAAGAGCGGGGGCTTGCGCGCGAATCCAACGCCGGCAGGCGTTCCAGAAATAATCACATCACCCGGCACCAGCGCAAAGATTTCGGAGCAGATGCTGACGAGGGTGGCCACATCGAAGATCATGTCGCGGGTATTGGCGTCTTGCACCACCTGACCATTGAGTCGGGTCTTTAACTGCAGGCCGACAGCGCCCATAGGAAGTTCGTCGGCAGTGACCATCCAGGGGCCAAAGCTGGCCGAGGCATCGAAGTTTTTACCGATCATCCACTGGGTAGATTTGAACTGGTAGTCGCGAATCGAGCCGTCGTTAAAGAGTGAGTAGCCCGCCACATGGGCCAGGGCCTCCGACTTCGGGATATGCCGTCCGCCCTTACCGATGATGACGGCAATCTCGCCTTCATAGTCGAACTCGGTCGAGACCTTGGGGCGCACGATGGGCTGGCCGTGACCCACCCAGGAAGACGGAAAACGGTGAAACAGTACGGGATATTTCGGGGGATCTTTGTAGGGACTCTCTGCGGCGTGGTCGACATAATTCAGGCCCACGGCAATGGCCTTAGAGGGTTTGAGAATGGGAGGCAGCCAATGCAGCCCATCGAGCGAGGCATTGGGCGAGAGGTTGGGCCAGTCGGCGATGAGCACATCCATAAGCGTGGAGCCCGTCTGCAGAAGGCCATCTAGACTTGTGGGGAAGCCCTTCACGCTCAAGTCAATGAGCCCGCCGTCTTTCAAGACGCCCAGTCGGGTGGTGCCATCACTATGTAGAAAATTAAGAAAACGCATTGCGGTTACTCCAGTGGATTTATGCGGGTTCGGTCTCAACCTCGCGGTTGCGGATGAAGTCGTCGGGCACGGACGGACCCCAGAGGTAGAGCGAATTCTCCGGGGGATAGTCTTGGGCGGGCCAGTTGGTGTCTACGCCCACAAAATCTATGTCAAAAGAATACTCGGTGAAGCTGCCCCAGGGGTCTTGCACATAGTAGAAATAATTCGAGCCAATCACATGACGGCCCACACCCCAGCCCCGGGTGTAGCCCGCGGCCATCATCTGGTCCATGCCCAGGCCGACATGGTCGAGGCGTTCTACGGTCCAGCTGGTGTGGTGCAGCCCTGGTCCATTGGACTTCGCAAAGGCCAGCAGGTGATGGTCGCTCGAATGGGCACCATGCATAAAGGCGATGATGTCCGCCGACTTGTCCGACAGACGCAGGCCCAGCGCCTTCTCATAGAAGGCCACGGACCGAGTGACATCGGTGGTAAACATCAGGAGATGCGACATCCGAAGGGGCCGCACCTGTGGCATCTCTCCCCGCATGGGGCCGATGGGAACGGCAATTGGGTTCGGCTTATAGAGCGGCCCGAGCACGGGCGTCTTCTCATTGGGGGTGACTTTCTCGGTGACCGCAATCTGCAGCAGGTTGCCATCGGGGTCGCGTGTCCAGAAGCCTGACGGATTGTCCGCCATGGGGTGGGGATCAACAAGGGCATGGCCCTGCGCCTGCACCTGCGTCCGCAGCGCCTCGATATCTTGGGCATAGGCACCCAGTGTGAGGTAGGCCAGTTTCTTCTTCGTTCCGGCCTGAAAAATCTGACCCCAGCAGTGCGGCGAGAAATGGGTAAAGAGCCGCAGGCGATCGCGCTCCACCTGCACCCGCAGGCCAAAGGCGGTGAAATATTTCTCTGCGACCTGGAGATCGGGCACGCTAAAAACAAAGCAGCTTGCCGAATGAATGGCGGTGACGTTGTCGCGACGTGGGTGGGTCGTCATGGAGATCTCCTGAAACGCTGCGTAGGGACGTGAGACAGGCAGTCAGTGGGCCGCGGAACCCTCAGTGGCCACACCAAGATAGAAGCTCTTCACAAGCTCATTTTCTTTCAGCGTGCCGACATCACCCTGGAAGACGATCTCCCCGTGAACGATGATGTAGCCATAGTCTGCAATGCGCATGGCCTGGTTAAAGTTCTGCTCGGCCATGAGCACGGTGAGCTGATATTGGTCTTTAAGTTCTTTAAGCTTCGTGATGGTCTGCGATACCAGGAGCGGCGACAGGCCCACAGAGGGCTCATCAACGAGCAGCAGGCGAGGCGAAGACATAATGGCGCGCGCAATAGCAAGCATCTGCTGCTGCCCCCCCGACATCGAACCCGCGAGCTGGTTTTTTCGTTCAGCCAGAACCGGAAAGGCCGTGAGGCAGAAGTCGAGATTCTCCTGAATGGAGGCACGGGCTTTTTCGCGAAAGGCCCCGAGCAGGAGATTTTCTTCGACAGTGAGCTTGGGGAAGAGTCGCCGGCCTTCGGGGACCAGGGCGACCCCCAGGTTGACGATCTCCTGGGTGGAGAGCGCTGTGAGATCGTGGGAGACGCCATCGATGGTGAGCCTGATGCTGCCCTGGGTGGGACGCACCATGCCCATGACGCACTTCATGAGGGTGCTCTTGCCGTTGCCATTGGTTCCGAGCAGCGCCACGGTTTTTCCCTCGTCAAGCGAGAGACTCACACCCTGGAGCGCCTTGACCGCACCATAGCTGGCATGCACCCCGTCAACTTCGAGCTTAATCGCCAAGATAGGCCCTCTGCACATGTGGATTGGCAACAACTTCTTTCGGCGTGCCCTGGCAGATGATCTGACCCGCATCGAGGCAGACCACCCGCTGAGAAAACGACATGACCGCCTGCATGATGTGCTCGATCATGATGATGGTGATACCCCGGCTATTCATGTCAAAGAGGATTTGAAGCACCTCGTCGACCTCCGCCCCGGAGAGTCCCGCCATGGCCTCATCGGAAATAAGGAGACTCGGGTGCGCGGCCATGGCCCTGGCCAGTTCCATTTTGCGCAGTTCAACCTGGGAGAGTTGACTCGTGGGGACAAGAGCCTTTGACTTGAGCCCCATACCCTCAAGAATCTCATAGGCCTTCTCTTCGGCAGGAGCACCGGTCATTCCGGAGACATAAGAAAGGGGAACCAGCAGATTCTCCAACATCGACATGCTCGAGAAAGGCCGCGGAATCTGAAAGCTCCGGGCAATACCCAGACGGGTACGCTTATGGGCAGGAAGCTTGTTAATGGGCTCGCCCTTAAAACGAATCGCACCCTCATCGTTGAACAAGGAGCCCGAGATGCAATTAATCAGCGTGGTCTTGCCTGACCCGTTCGGGCCGATCAGCCCAAGCCGCTCTCCCGTCTTGACCTCGAGGTCAACACCGGAGAGCGCAGTAAAGCCTCCGAAGTGCTTGGAGACCTTGCTTACTTCGAGGATGCTTTCCATTTTCTGTAGAGTCCCACAATGCCATCAGGTGCGGCAATTACGAAGAAAACCAGCAAGACCCCTACCACCAGCACGTTGAGTTCGCTAGAAATAGTAACGGTCACGATCTGCTGAATGGAGGCCAGTAAGACAGCGCCAATGAGCGGGCCCACCCAGTGGGACATGCCGCCAATAATCGGCATCGCCAGGGCAGAGACGGCATAGACCAGATTGAAACTGGAATAAGGCTCGATGTAACTCAGGTACATGGGCATCGGTGCGCCAGCCGCACCCAGGAGCGCCCCCGAGACCGTGCACGCAATGAGCTTGAGCCGCAGGGTAGGAACCCCGGTGCATTCGGCCGCCTCTTCTGAGTCACGCAGCGCCCGCAGGCCGCGCCCGATATGCGAGTCTTGGATATAGCGGGCAATTGCAATGGAGGCGACCGCCATAACGACCATCACCCAGAAGAGCATTCGGGTGTAACTATCAAAGGGCCAGACATCGGTGGGGCGCGTCAGCTGCAGGCCAGTTGCCCCGCCCACATAACGCCAGTTAATCACGACCGTCTCGAGTATGAAGACCAGGGCCACGGTGGCGATAGAAAAGAAGATTCCCCTAAGCCGCACAGAGATGATCCCCACCAGAAAACCAAGGGTTCCGGAAATCAGCGCCGCAGCGGCAATCTGAACAATCAGCGGGGCATCAAGCGACAGGTGCACCACCAACGCAGAATAGGCCCCTGCCCCGACAAAGGCGGGTACCCCGAAATTCACATAGCCCGCATAGCCGCCCAGAATGTTCCAGGCGGTGGCCAGCACAATGGCCTGCAGCACCACGAAGCCTGCAAAAAACAGGTATTCGTTGGCGCCAGACATGACCAGCCCAAAGCCCGCGAGAATTACTGATAGACAGACTATCCAGAATCGCATCGTCAGTTACCGTCCGAAAAGGCCCTTGGGCCGAACCGCAAGAACCACCAGCAAGAGACCGAAGGCCACGGCCGGTGCCCAGGATGCGCCGAAGAACATCAGGACGATGGATTCGGTAACGCCAAGAATAAGCGCCGCGGCCAGCGTACCACTCATGCTGCCTAGGCCCGCCAAGACCACCACGCAGAAGGTGCGACCGATATAGATGCGGTCCATGGTGGGCTCCACCGGGGCAACAATGATGAGCATGGCGCCGGCCAATGCGTTCACGCCAGTGGCAATACCGAAGGCCAGTTGCTTGATCTTTACCGGGTCTGCCCCCATGAGTCGCAGGGCGGCCTCATCTTGACCGACCGCCTTAATGGCCCGGCCGGTAAATGTCTTAGAGAGATACGCCGTCAGCGTGATGGTCAGAAAAAGCGCCACCCCAAACGCAACAAGGAGCCGATAGGGAATTCGAAAATCATCGATCTTGAGACTGCCGCCGATATAACCTGCCTCGGCAGACCGTTGGTCTACCCCGAAGGCCACCACCAGCAGGACCTCAATAATGAAGGCAATGCCAAAGAAGAATGCGAGACCACTGACCGCAGCCGAATTGCCGCGCTTCTCGAAGGTCTCGTAGTACATGCGGTAGAGTGCCGCTCCAAATAAAAAGAAGAACGGGGTGAGCAGGAGCCCAGCAAGAATGGGATCGACCCCGTATTGGCCCAGCAGGTAGACCCCGTAGGAGCCAAGAATGAGCATGGCCGGATGGGCCACATGGGGCACATCGAGCAGTCCAAAGGCCACCGACAGGCCAATACTGACCGCAGCATAGAAGCAGCCGAGCAGAATGCCAAAAATAATGGCTTCAATGAGCAGGTCGAAGGAGAAGGCCATAGTTATAAGAATACGGGGTGCGCCGCCCGCCTAATAGCGGAGACGCACCCCACTTAAGGGAGGGGTTAAGACTTCTGGGCCTTCTCGTACGGGAAGATTAAATCGCCCGTCTTGTCGCCCGGAGGGAAGATCACGATCTGCCGATCGGGAGAGCGGAACTGCTCCTGGTCTTTGTCCTTCACACCACGGAACTGGGCGGTTACCAGCCGCTGATTGGCACGTTCACCACCTGCGTCAAAACGGATTGGCCCGACAATAGTCTGCATTTCGTTCTTACGCATATAGTCGGCCAGCTTACGGTCCTCGATGCTCTTGGTGGCGTTGATGGCCTGCTCGAGCATCTGACCAATTGCGTAGTTAAAGGGTGGCAGATAGAAGCCGAGCTCATCGACCTTCTGGGCCTTTGCCCGCTCGGTGTAGCGACGGAAGAAGTCGTCAATGCCAGGCATCTTCATGCCCGGCACATAGGTGTTGAAGTTCAGGACGCCATTGAGCTTGCTGCCGAGGTTGATCATGATGGGCGTGAACCCAAGACCCACCATACCCCCGCCAAAGACCTTAACCTGATCACCCACACCAATTTCGTGGACGGCGTTCACAATCGCTACAGAGTCTGGCGGATAGGAGGCCACAAACACCATTTCAGCCTTCGAAGCACGCACTGCACGAATAATGGTGGAGAAGTCTTTGGTCGTGGGCGGATAATTCTGGTCGTAGACCTTGTTGAGCTTCAGGTTCGTGATGTACGCGCGAACGCCATCGGCAAGGTTCTGAGCAAAATCCTGGTCGGACGCGACCACCGCAATATTCTTGGCACCCGCGGCAATGCCCGCCTCCACAAACCCCTTAGACCAGCCTTGGGCGTCGTTCCAGGGAGCATTGTTGAACCACATGTCGTGCTTCACATCAGCGTTCACCTGGAAGGAGAAATTGCCCATGAGCAGCTTGCCGCGCTGCTTGACGAGGGGCATGATCGGCGCCGTGGGCACGGTGGCGTACGGCGCAATGAGAAGATCTACCTTATCGACGTCGAGCAGCTTGGAATAGATCCCCGGGGTGTTGGCAGGGTTTGACTGGTCGTCGTAGGCGACGAACTCAACCTTGCGGCCCAGAAGGCCCCCACGACCATTTACGTCGTCAACCCAGAGACGCAGCGCGACGAGCGCAGCCTGACCACCGCCGCCAAGGGCGCCCGTCTGAGGCATGCTCATACCAATTTTGATGGGGGCCGCCTGGGCGAATACCGGCGTGGCGGGCAATGCGGCCGCCACCATGGACGCACCGGCGGCGCCAACGACCTTTCTACGCATCTTATCCATACTGTCTCCTTGGGCGCGGTTGGCCGCGCTCAGAAAAATAAACGAGGGGAAGGGGTCTCACAGCAGTACTGATCACACATTACTATTCAGGAGTTTCAGCCCTCCGTCTATAAGGGCAATTACTAGCGTCGTTTAGGGCTCTGCGGCGAAAAAACCACAGCCAGACGCCAGATTCAGCGAAATTTTATTGAGCAGGCGATCACTGAGCCCGCCCATGAGAGGGCCTATGCGCCCCGTGCGGACCGCAGCAGACTGGGGTAGGCCGTAGCCGCACCCGCCAGAAAGATGTCGACCGCATCGGCCGTACGCAACTCGAAGGGCGCTGGGGTCTTGATATTGAAGATGTTGCGACGAACCGCCCAGTAGAACATGCTGCCATGCAGGTTCCAGACCATTTCAATTTCGCGGGAAGAGACCTTTGGTACCTTGGCGCGTAAGGACCGCGGCACGATGGCATGGCGCAACTCTTCGGCAATGACCAGCAGGAGTTGTTTGCGCACGAACTCGAGGTAATTGCGATTCAGCCCCATCCCAGCGAGCCCTGCAAACATGTAGATGCGAATCCATTCTGGTCGGTAGGTGCTCGCCGCATAGTGCGTATAAAAACGGATCAGCCGTTGCCGAAGCGGAATTGCACGGTCTTTCAGGTCACGGATCCATTCCGGGTCCCACTTCTTCATGAAGACCGCATCGAAGACCTCATTAATGAGGTCATTTTTGGATGGGAAATACCTATAGAGCAACGGCTGCGAGACCCCAATCCGCCGGGAGAGTTCGCGGGTCTGTCCCGCAAAGCCTACCTCGGCGAAGTACCCAATAGCGGCCTCAAGAATCTGCTTTCTACGAACCTCAGGGCTTAGACGCGCAGCCGAGACGAGGTCTTGCGCGGTACCAGACTTGGAAAGCTTCTTCAGGACGACACCCCTTATCGAGAGACATATGTGTCACGGGAAACATATGAATATAAGAAGTGTACGGGTTTTGATGCGTGACTGCTTTAGAGGTTCACGGCCGCCTTGCCCTTGAGTTGCAGTATCGCGCGGGCCTCGTTCGGGGTGGCAACGCTCAGGCCCAGACCCTCCACGATCTGCCGAGCGGCGGCCACCTGCTCGGCATTCTTCTTTGCCAACTGCCCCGGACGAATCCAGAGAGAATCTTCGAGACCAACACGAATGTTGCCCCCCATGGCGACCGACTGGGCCGCGATCGCGAGCTGGTTCTTGCCAGCCCCAAGAACACTCCAGACATAGTCATTTCCAAAGAGGCGGTCTGCCGCCTGACGCATGTAGGAGACATCTTCGGGGTGACCACCAATGCCCCCGAGAATGCCAAACACAGACTGGATAAAGAAGGGGGGCTTGATTAAGCCGCGATCCGCAAAGTGGGAGAGGGTATAGAGGTGGCCAATGTCGTAGCACTCGATCTCAAACCGGGTGTGATTGTCTGCGCAGGCACGCAGAATGTTTTCGATGTCGCGGAAGGTGTTCTTAAAGATGCGCTCATCAGACCCCTCGAGGTAGGGCCGCTCCCAGTCGTACTTAAATTCTTTGTAGCGGTTGAGCATCGGATAGAGGCCAAAGTTCATGGAGCCCATGTTGAGCGATGCAACCTCGGGCTTGAAGTGGGCACAGGGCTTGAGCCGCTCTTCCACAAGCATGGTGGGCGCCCCGCCTGTGGTGATGTTGATGACCACCTCGGATTTTTTATGGATCTCTCGCAAGAAGGGCTCAAAGGCCGCGGGCGTCTGGTCGGGCCGACCGTCTTTGGGGTCTCGCGCATGCAGGTGCACGATGGCCGCCCCCGCCTCTGCGGCCTCAATTGCCGCCTGTGCAATTTCGTCGGCGGTGATGGGCAGGTAGGGCGACATCGACGGGGTATGAATCGCGCCGGTTACCGCACAGGTGATGACCACCTTGCGCGAAGAACGGGAGGCAGAGGTGGCGGGTGCGGCAGACGTAGATGTCGACATAACGAGGGCTCCTAGAGAGATCGCTTAAGATACATCAGTGCTGATCAATTATTCAACAGTGGTGGTCTCTGCGGTCTTCGCAGGCCTCCTCGTATCAAACTTCTACTATTTCCAGCCCCTGACGCCTTATATGGCCAAAGAGATGGGCTGGAGCCTGTGGCAGGCAACAAGCTTTATTCCCGTCTCGCAGGCCGGGTACGGCCTGGGGCTGCTGCTTCTTGTGCCCCTGGCCGACCGCATCGAGAGTCGCGGCCTTTTGCTCAAGCTCATGGCCGGCGCAGTGATCTGTCTCCTGGCGCTGACCTTCTTTAGAGACTGGGCCGTGCTTCTTGTGATTACGCTCTGCCTGGGATTCTGCCTAAGCGCCATTCAGGTGCTCCTGCCGGCCATTGCCGGGCTACGACCGGCCGAGACGCGCGGTCAGACACTGGGCATGCTGATCGCTGGCATTGCGATTGCCGTGACCCTGGCCCGCCCCCTGGCAAGCCTCGCAGGATCAACCGGACACTGGCAGACCATCTTTCTGATTTCGGCACTCTTCATGGCGGCTGGTATCGCCACCTTTGCCAGAATTCTGCCGGTGATGCCGCGGATGGCCGAGGGCAGCCTCTGGTCCTACATGCGGGGACAGGTCCATCTCTGGAAAGAGACACCCG
>JBEDFV010000113.1:0-7729 GCA_041175005.1 Pseudomonadota bacterium | reverse complement strand
ACCGTGGAGGCCCGGTCACGCGCCCACTGGGCTAAGCTCGTGGCAGGCTCGATCAGAAGGCCTGGGGCCGCAATATGGATTCCAACCCGCCAGCCCGTCTGCGCCTGGCGCGCCTCTTCAGTGGCCGATGTCTCCGCGTATAGGGGCACCAGAGAAAAGGCGTCATCGACCTCAAAGGTGTCCGCATCATCAATCGAGAAGGCTGGGGCAGCGGCCTGCGGAAGGCTCTCGAGTAGGGCTGCCTTGCGTTGGGCGAGGGCAGTGAGGTCAAGGCCGTCGGGCGCTGTGGCATGGGGATGTGCGAGGGCATCGCTGAGAAAGCGGGCACGGTGAAGCGCATAGGCCGAGGGCACTGCCCCCCGGGCCAGCAGGAGTCGGGCGGGGCTTGTCTGCAGCTGATGGGCGGCGGACTCTAACGCCTTATACGGAAGCGATTGTTTGTCTGGTCGAATGAGCAGAGTCAGCGCCTGGCTGGCGATCTCGGGCGGCAGGGGTTCTGTGCCCGCGATGATGGTCTCTTCCATGCGGGCCTGGGCCTCTGCGGCCAGACGCTTGCGTTCGGCCCCGGCAAGGGCTGCCTGCAGCGCCTCTTGGGGGGCTGGTCGAAAGACCCCCTTGCCCCGTCGGTAGAAGTACATGGGTGCGGCATGCAGGGCCAGGACGAGGCTTGCCTGATCAAGCACCGATGCCCCGGTGCCATAGACCTCTTGCGCAAAATCGCGAAATGAAAAGTCGTCTTGGGGGGCACACTGCCAGAGGAAGTCGGGGTCGAGTGTCTCCGACTGACTCTGGGCCTGGGCTAAGAAGGTCTCGGGTTCTGGCCCGGAGAATTCCAGCAGGCAGGCGGCCTGCTTCACCTTAACGCGACGGCCAGAGCCCAGTTCTAGCTGCAGGCTCGTGTCGGCCTTGCTCAGAATTCTGCCGGCCCGGTAGTGGCCAGCATCCTCAAAGAAGCAATACATACCCTAGCGCGCAATGCCTGGGCCGGAGGCCTCGGCCAGGGCGAGCAGCAGGCGCTCATGAATACCACCAAAGGCCCCATTGCTCATGACCAGAATGTCATCGCCCGGCCGCGCGGCCTTGGTGACTGCGGTGACGAGGGCATCGAGCGTTGGATAGGCATCGGCCCGGGCGCCCAGGGGCGCGAGCGCCTCCTGCAGTGACCAGTCGAGCCCGCCTGAGAATCCAAAGACCTGGTCGGCGCTGCTGAGTGCTTCGGCCAGACGTGACCGCATGACCCCCATCTTCATGGTGTTGGACCGCGGCTCTAAGACCGCAAGCGCGCGGCCGCCTGGTCGGAGATTGCGTCGCAGCCCCGCGATGGTGGTCTGGATGGCGGTGGGATGGTGGGCGAAGTCGTCAAAGACGCGCACCTCTGCCGCAATGCCGCGCAGCTGCATACGTCGCTTGATCCCAAGAAAGCCGGGCACGGCCGCGAGGAGAGCTGTCATGGGTACCCCCAGCGAGAGCGCCGCCCCCAGTGCCCCTGCCAGATTGGCCCGGTTATGGTCTCCCCAGAGAGGACTTGTGACAACGCCCTGCAATTGCCCGTCGAGCCAGACCGCAAGCTGATCACGGCCCTGGCTGTCCTGGCCCTGCGGGGTCAGGACCAGTCGTGGGCGTGCGATGTCCGATCGCGAGCTGGCATCTGCTGCCTCGCGCGCGGGGCCGGTATCGAAGCGATGGATGGGGGTGTAATGGCCACGGGCCAGCACGCGCTCTAGGGCCGGCTCGCCCGCCTTGACCCAGATCGCCCCCTCAGACCGAAGGGTCCGTACCCAGTGATGAAACTGTGTCTCAATGGCCGCCAGATCTGGAAAGATGTCTGCATGGTCGAATTCCAGGTTATTCAGAATGGCGACTTCGGCGCGGTAATGCAGAAACTTCGACCGCTTATCGAAAAAGGCCGTGTCGTACTCATCGGCCTCGATGACAAATGGCGCCCCTGGCGCGGCCGTGCGGGCTGACTGGCCGAAGTTTTCGGGTACGCCGCCAATCAGAAACCCCGGCGACTGGCCGCAGGCTTCCAGCAGGTAGGCCAGTAGTGCGCTGGTGGTGGTCTTGCCGTGGGTGCCCGCCACGGCGGCGAGTCGTGTCTGGGGAAGGATGTGCTCGGCCATGAACTGTGGGCCAGAGACCATGGGCAGCCGCTGATTGAGCAGGGCCTCCACCAGCGGAAGCCCCCGCCGGGCGACGTTGCCCACGACCCAGAGGTCGGGCTTGAAGGCCAGTTGGTCGGCTTCAAACCCTTCTGTGAGGGCGATGCCCGCCTGACGAAGCTGATCGCTCATGGGGGGGTAGACCTGGGCATCACAGCCCGTAACCCGCAGGCCCTGCGCACGGGCCAGCTGCGCGACCCCGCCCATAAAGGTGCCGCAGATCCCTATGATGTGAATATGCATGCGGCATTGTACGACCGGCATAATCCGTCGCTATGCATTCCCTACGAGATGAAATTGCGGCCTCGGCAGCCCAGATGATTGCCGAAGAAGGCCTGGACTATCAGTCCGCAAAGCGCAAGGCCTACGATCGCATCACGGGGGGGCATCGTGGGCGTATTGCACAAGAGGCGCTGCCGACCAATGAGCAGGTAGAGGCGGCTGTACGGGAGTATCTTGCCGTCTTCTGTGCAGACCATCAGCCGGCGCGGCTGCGGAGCCTGCGATTGCAGGCTCTGGCCTTGATGCAGCGGCTTGCGGATTTTCAGCCTGTGCTACTCGGGGCCGTGGCCAACGGCACGGCCACCGAGTTCAGTGGCATTCATCTGGCCTGTGTCTCGGATAACGCTAAGGCACTCGGCCTTTTTCTGCTCGATGCGGGCCTGCAGCCAGAGGCGGTGATGGTCCCGCATCCGGCCGGCCATGCAGAGGTGGAAGGCCTCGTCTTTGACTGGCAGGGTGAGACGGTGGTGGTCTCCGTGCTGTCAGTTCCTGGATTGCCCAAACGCCTCGGGGCGATGACGGCGCCGCAACTTCAGACACTTTTGGACAGAGAGGGCGATCGGTGAAGACAAGACGTGCGCTTGTGGTCTTGGCGGTGATGGTCACGGCCCTGGTCTCGGGCATTGGCATCGGGCTCTGGCGCCTTGCGCCCACGCCGGTGGCCAATGTGCAATGGTTCTATGCCCTGGAATTCCCGGGAACAGATGGTAAGCCGGTGTCGCTTGCGGCCTATCGGGGCGGCTACACCCTGGTGAATTTCTGGGCCACCTGGTGCCCGCCGTGTATCGAAGAAATGCCTGAACTTTCACGATTTCACGACAAATGGTCCTCAAAAGGCATCAAAGTGCTCGGTCTTGCTGTCGACTCCCCCTCCAATGTGCGTGAGTTTCTTGAGGACAAGACGTTTTCGTATCCCCTCCTTATTACTGGGGCCGCAGGCTCCGAGCTCGCCCGTCGACTCGGCAGCAGCATCGATGCCCTGCCCTACACCGCCTTGGTGGACCCAGAGGGCCGGGTGGTACAGCAGAAGATGGGCAGAATCTATGAAGATGAGCTCATGAAATGGGCAGAAACGGCCAAATAGACAGATCTTTTCCCTCAATCCCCTTTTGACCTCAGGTACACTGCCGATCAATCGTCGGGAGGACAAAATGGATCTACGAAAACTAAAGACGCTCATCGACCTGGTGGCAGAGTCGAGCATTTCTGAGCTCGAGATTACCGAGGGCGAGGGCAAGGTGCGCATTGTGAAGTCTGTGCCGATGGCCATGCCCGTCGCGATGGCACCGATGGTCTCCCATGCGCCTGTCGCGGCCTCTGGCCCGGTAACCCATCCTGCAGCGATGACCATGCCCGCCGAGGCGGCAGAGTCGGCCAGTCGTCAGGCGGCTGAAGCCGCGGGCCAGCACCGGGTGACCTCGCCGATGGTGGGCACCTTCTACCGATCCTCCTCGCCGGGGGCCGGGCCCTTTGTCTCGGTAGGCGATACCGTGGCCGAGGGGCAGACGCTCTGCGTGATTGAGGCCATGAAACTCATGAATGAGATCCCGGCAGACAAGGCTGGGGTGGTCAAGGAGATCTTGGTCGAAAACGGCAAGGCCGTGGAGTTTGGGCAGGCCTTGTTTGTCATCGGCTAAGGGCGCTGACCATGCCACTTTTTGAGAAGGTACTCATCGCCAATCGCGGCGAGATCGCCCTGCGTATTCAGCGGGCCTGTCGCGAACTTGGCATTAAGACGGTGGTCGTCCATTCCACCGCCGACATCGAGGCCAAATACGTCA
The DNA here is from genome assembly GCA_041175005.1 of Pseudomonadota bacterium. Classification (GTDB taxonomy): domain Bacteria; phylum Pseudomonadota; class Gammaproteobacteria; order Burkholderiales; family Burkholderiaceae_A; genus Hahnella. Next base: position 3,507 of record JBEDFV010000113.1, on the reverse strand, counting down.
AGCTTGCCGACGAGTCGGTCTGCATTGGTCCACCGCCTTCGCGGGAGAGTTACCTCAATATTCCCGCCATCATTGCGGCTGCCGAGGTCACCGATGCCGAGGCGATTCATCCTGGCTATGGGTTCTTGTCGGAAAACGCCAACTTTGCCGAGCAGGTCGAGCAGAGCGGCTTTCGCTTTATTGGGCCCACGGCGGATGTGATTCGAAAGATGGGCGACAAGGTCGCCGCGAAGCAGGCCATGATTGCGGCGGGGGTGCCCTGTGTGCCGGGGTCTGAAGGGGCCCTGCCCGATGACCCCAAAGAGATTATTCGTGCAGCCCGCGCGGTAGGCTATCCGGTCATTATTAAGGCCTCCGGGGGCGGTGGCGGCCGAGGCATGCGGGTGGTACATACCGAGGCGGCACTTCTGAATGCGGTGAACACCACCCGGGCTGAGGCGGCAGCCGCCTTTAACAATCCCGAGGTCTACATGGAGAAGTTCCTGGAGAATCCTCGGCACATAGAAATCCAGATTCTCGCGGACCATTACGGCAATGTGGTGCATCTCGGAGAGCGCGACTGCTCGATGCAGCGTCGTCACCAGAAGGTGATTGAGGAGGCCCCGGCCCCCAGGCTCTCGCCCAAACTGCGGGACAAAATCGGCCTGCGCTGTGCGGAAGCCTGTAAGAAGCTGGGATACCGAGGCGCTGGCACCATCGAGTTTCTCTTTGAGAATGATGAGTTCTACTTTATCGAGATGAACACCCGTGTACAGGTCGAGCATCCGGTAACCGAGTGGATCACCGGCATTGATATCGTGCAGCAGCAGATCCGGGTGGCTTCGGGCGAGCGACTGGCCTTTCGCCAAAAAGATATTGGCTTTAAGGGCCATGCGATTGAGTGCCGGGTCAATGCCGAAGACCCCTTTAAGTTCACCCCGTCTCCCGGCCGTATTCTTGCCTGGCATGCCCCAGGAGGCCCTGGGATTCGGGTGGATTCCCATGCCTATGCCAACTACACCGTCCCCCCGCATTACGACTCAATGATCGGCAAGATCATTGCCTACGGGGACACCCGAGAGCAGGCTATTGCCCGTATGACGATTGCCCTCTCGGAGATGGTCGTCGAGGGAATTCAGACCAATGTGCCCCTGCACCGCAAGATCATGCGGGACACCCACTTTATGGATGGGGGCACCTCGATCCATTATCTGGAGGCCATGCTCGATAAGGAGGCCTCGTGACCGGCAGGCGGGGCGGCGTCTCTTGCCCTGGCAGCTGAGCCTCGTTGTCAGCCCCCAGCCTGCTGAGGGCCAGAGCCCAGACGACTGGCTCGATGGCCTGTCGGATGCGCTTCTCGAGGCGGGCGCCCTAAGTGTCACGATTGAGGACGCCGATGCGCAGGAGGCCCGTCGAGAGCGGCCGCTCTTTGGTGAGCCAGGAAGCCCGCAGTCGTTGCGGGCCTGGCCCTCGAGCCGGCTGCATCTGCTCTTGACCGAAGACGAAGAGCCGCTCGCCTGGTGGCAGGCGCCGCATCAGCCCTGGGCCAGACTCGGTCTGGATATGCCGGATGTCGTGCGACTGGGCGACGAAGACTGGGTCACCAAGACACAGGCACAGTTCACGCCCTTGGAAATCGGCGACACCCTCTGGGTCGGCCCGAGTTGGCATGAGCCACCGGCCGTCTACCGACAGCCCCCGCGGCTCGCCCTCACGATCGACCCCGGGATGGCTTTCGGTACCGGTGGACATGCCACCACCCAACTCTGTCTTGAGGCAATTCTCGCGGCATTTACATCGGGCGCGGTGGGACCAGACTCACGGGTGCTTGACTATGGCTGTGGTTCGGGGATCTTGGCCTTGGCCGCAGCAGGTCTTGGGGCAGAGCAGGTTATTGCCTTAGATATCGACCCCATAGCGGTGCGGGTCGCTCAGGCCAATGCCCAGGCCAATCGGCTCGACCATCGGGTGCGCTGCATCTCAGCCCAGGAAGACCTCTCGCGCCAGAGGTCGGTGCCGGCTACAGGCTTCGATCTGGTTGTTGCCAACATTCTGGCCCAGCCACTCAAGGTGCTCGCACCGGTGCTCTGGCAGTCTGTGGGACCACAGGGAGGCCTCGTACTCTCAGGCCTGCTGGAGTCGCAGGCCGATGCCCTTACCGACTGGTTTGCGGCTGCTGACCCGCGCCGGCCGCGGCTCAGGCTTCTGGGCAGGCGAGAGGGCTGGGCCTGCCTTGGCTATCTTCCAGACAGCCAAGGCACATAATTTTTTATATCCCCTCACTTATAGAATAAACAGAGAAAGACGGTTATGCCCAACGACAAACCCATGACCCCGCGTATGGCCGAAGACCGCCCCCTGATTCAGGTCAGCGGCTCGATTGCCTTTGACACCATTATGGTCTTTGAAGGTCGGTTTAAAGACCACATCCTGAGCGACCAGGTGCATATGCTCAATGTGGCCTTTCTTACGCCACAGATGCGCCAGGAATTTGGGGGCTGTGCGGCCAATATCGCCTATGGCCTTGTGGGGCTCGGTGCGGCGGTCTCGGTGGTCGGTGCCCTGGGCAGAGACGGTCAGGCCTATCGCCAACGGCTCGAAGGCCTTGGGGTGGACATCAGTCAGACCGTGGTCACAGAGGAGCATTTCACAGCCCAGGCCTTTATCACCACCGACCTCGATGACAACCAGATCACGGCCTTTCATCCGGGCGCGATGGAGGTAGCCTGGCAGGCCAGAGTAGCGGCCGGTCGCCCGGGGCTGGGTATCGTCTCGCCCAATGGAAAGCGGGCGATGATCGACCATGCCGCGGCCTTTACGGCTGCAGAGATTCCGTTTGTCTTCGATCCTGGTCAGGGGCTGCCGATGTTTTCTAAGGAGGAACTGCTCGCGGTCTTGGGCCAGGCCTGCTGGCTGGCCGTCAACGACTATGAAGGCGAGATGCTGAGTCGCTGCGTGGAGATGCCTCTATCCAGTATTCGGCAGCTGCTGCGTCCCCATCCTCAGGGTGGGGTGGTGGTGACCCGGGGCGCCAAAGGAGTCTGGTTTGTGGGGGCGGATGGGGAGGAGAGCCTGCCGGCAATTCCCGTATCTCGGGCGGTAGATCCCACGGGCTGTGGTGATGCCTTTCGTGCGGGCCTGCTCTGGGCCTTGTCTGAGGGCCATAGCCTCGCCAAGAGTTGCCGGGCCGGTATTGTGATGGGTGGGTTAAAGGTGCAGTCCCGGGGCGCACAGAACCACCACGTGGACCGCAACCAAATACTGGCGGCACTGTCTTAAAGACGGCCCTCTTCAATACTCTTCTGCCTTATTTTCAGGAGCCTTTCTATGTCGTCTTCTTTCAGAGTTGTCCATCGTCCACTCTTTTCTCTGGCCCTTCTTGGGCTCGCCACTAGTGCGCTCTTAGTGTCTGGCTGTGCAACCCGCAGCAGTTCTGCCGATGTCTATCGGGCCGGTGAGACCCAGGTCGAGCAGACTTTTCGCACGGGGGTCGTGGAGGGGGTCCGGGGCGTCACGATCCAACGAGAC
>JBEDFV010000112.1:0-5206 GCA_041175005.1 Pseudomonadota bacterium | reverse complement strand
ATGAGCCCTACGAGCAGTGCCTCGGATCCACCGGGAAAGAGCGTCGCCGAGACAAAAGCGCTCAGGAAGAGGCTCGCGTGCGCGATGAGCATGTCAAAATTCTATCAAGCTGGGTTGCAATTGCCTCTCTGCCTCTAAAACGGGATCAGACACCAGCCACAATGAGAGAGATATCGTCGCTATGAACGCTGTGGATCGGGAGACAGACCTTACCTTGCTAGACACGATGGCCCTGCGGGCGTTGTACGAGAGCGGTGAGATCACGCCCATACATGTCGCTGAGGCCCATCTTCTGAGAATCAGCCAGCGCGACCCAGCGCTACATGCTTTCATCCACGTGAGTACCGATGTCGCCATGCGCCAGGCAGAGGCCAGCGCAGAACGATGGCGTCGCGGGCAGGCCTTGGGTCCGCTCGATGGTTTGATGCTGACTCTCAAGGACAATATTGACGTGGCGGGCATGCCCTGCACCGCCGGAACGGCTGCCTTCGCCCAGCGGCAACCAGAGCATGACGCCCTTCTTTATCAACGGCTACGCGCCGCCGGTATGGTCTTACTTGGTAAGGTCGCGATGCACGAGGCGGCCTTGGGAGCAACAACCGATAACCCGGTCTATGGGCGCTGCGTAAACCCTGCGCGGGAGGGATTTACCCCTGGTGGTTCGAGTGGGGGTTCGGCCACTGCAGTTGCAGATTATTTGTGCCATCTCTCGGTAGGCACAGACACCATGGGTTCGGTTCGTATCCCAGCGGCCTACTGCGGTGTCTTGGGGCTTATTCCCAGCCGTGGGCGACTGCCCATGAATGGCGTTATTCCCTTAAGCCCCACGCTCGATGTTGCTGGTCCCTTGGCACGATCAGGCCAAGACCTGGCCCAGGGCGCGGCCTGCCTGCTTGGGATTCCGGCGCCGGCCCCATTGCCTAATAAAGCGTGGCAAGACGTACGGGTCGGGATTCCGCGCCAGGTTGATGAAGTTGAACTCACCCCCCAGGTGCAGGAGGCATGGCAGCGCACGCAGCGTGCACTTAAGGCCCTTGGGGCGGTACTGCGTCCCGTTGACATTCCCCAATGGAGTCCTGCCTCGACGCGTCTTTCTGCCTTTCTTCTCAGTGAGTGGGAGGGGGCGGAGTACTGGCTCGATGCCGTGGGGCCAGGGTTGTCTGGATTAAGCCCCGAATCGCAGAAGATGTTTCGGTACGGTGCGGGGCTCACTCAAGAAAAGCGTGAGAGTGTCCGATTGTTGATAGGCGCCTTACGTACACAGGCCCCGCTCATTTTTTCCGACATTGATCTCGTACTCTTGCCGACAACGCCGAGTACTGCCTTCGCCCATGGCAGGGCGGTGCCCCCGAATCAGGCCGATTTCGCCTGTCTTGCAAATATTTTGGGCACACCTGCCTTGTCATTTCCATGCCCATCGGAGGATTTACCAGCCGCCTGTCAGCTTCTCGCGCCCCCCGGACAGGACGAGCGACTGCTGTCACTTGCCCCAGGTCTTGATGGGCTCTGGCGCTAGTTTTGTTCCGCTAGGCTGGTCCATAGGGAATTGCACGTCTTTTCGTAGGGCAGATTTCGGCAGACGGAGGTAAGGGCCTCGGCCCGCGGGCGGCTCCATTGGCTTGCCACGAGCAGATCGATGGCCTTTTCTTCCACCTGCCCTGGGCTTAGCGGATTCTCGGGGTCTCCAAGCAGGTGAATAACTTCGGTGGCTAATGTTCTCTGGTCTTTGGTGAGAATACGCAGTCGTGCACCAAAACTCTTTGGATAGGCGGCCTCTTGTTCCGCACCCACATGGACCGACACGCGGGCCCGTAGGTCGCGGCAGGCCTGGTCATTCAGGTTGGTGGGCTCTGTGGCCGGCAGGCCAAAGCTTCCGTGGACCAGAGACCAGGCAACAGCGTGTTGGAGGCTGAACCGCGCCTCATGCGATGTCTTTGGATGCGGCTGGTCCGCAAAGGCCAGCGCCACGGCGTAGGTGTCCAGTGCGATCTCTGCAATATCCTGCGCAGTGCAGCCGGCGGCATGGAGCTGCAAGGCGCATGCAATGGCAGGGTGTACGTGCCGACAGGCAGACCAGGGTTTAAAACTTACCTCGTGGAGGCGCCATGGGGCCTGGTCTTCAACCTCTAGTAGAGACTGCGCACGTGTCTCATCGCAGTTGCCGCAGGTTGCCCTTAACCATCCCAGCGGGCCCTCCAGAATGCGCAGCGGAGCCGTCATTCCCGCAGCCGCGAGGTCGGCTGCCAGGAGCCCCGCCTGTGCGCTATGTCCTGTAGCAAGCTGCTTTGCCAGGCCAGGCTCTAATCGACACTGCCATACCCCCGAGGACTGCATACCGGCCAACCCAAGGGCATGCTGCATCTGCAGATCATTTGCGCCAAGGAGATGTGAAGTGGCCATGGCACTGCCAAAGACCCCCGCGGTTGCCGTGCTGTACCAGTGGGCATAGTGGGGCTTGTCGGCAAGCAGGCCCAGAAGAATTGCTGTCTCATAGCCAATGACGATGGCATCGAGGAGTGCCGAGGCTGCTGCGCCCTGTCGCTGCGCCATGGCCAGCGCGGCGGGAATCACGACATCTCCCGGGTGCACCACCGCCTCCCTGTGGACGTCGTCCATCTCGTGACAAGATCCAAGGCTGCCGTTCCAGAAGGCAGCCTCAGGGGCCTGCAGATTCTTCTTGCCGCCACAAGTCCAACTGGTTCCAGACGCTTGTCTTTCTCCCCAGGCTCTAAGCACCGCGCCGATGTCGCTGGTGCTGCCAAGGTGGGCGCATCCCAGCCAGTCCATCAGGTGTAGGGCAGCACGAATACGGTCGTCTATAGAAATCGGCCGACGTAGCGACCGGACCAGCCATGCACTCCAGGGGTCGGAGGCACGGGGGTCCATTACTTACCTCGAAACTGCGGTGGTCTCTTCTCGTTAAAGGCCAGAACACCCTCTCTGCGGTCTTCCGTATCGACCAGCTGGTTGTAGGCCTCAATCTCAAACCGATAGGCGGTACGCAACTCCATCTGCCCGCCAAACCGGATTGCTTTCTTCACTTGTCGAACAGAAAGCGGGGCATTCTGGGCAATGACCTGGGCCGTCTTCAGTGCTGCATCGTGAAGTTCCTGGGGCGCCACCACACGGTTTACGAGGCCCCAATCGAGTGCCTCCTGGGCGGTGAAGGCACGCCCCGTCATGATCAACTCTTTGGCCCGCCGCTCTCCAATCGTTCTCGGGAGATTCTGCGTACCTCCCATGCCAGGCATGATGCCTAAGGTAACTTCCGGCAAGGCAAATCGGGCCTGATTGCTTACGTATACAAAGTCACAACAGAGGGCGAGTTCGAGCCCACCACCATAGGCGTGGCCATTTACCGCGCCGATCAGCGGGAGGGGCAGGTCTACCAGTGCCCATGAGACCCGTTCGAATATTTCGTGCTGGTGGGTCCACTGGGCACGCGACATGCCGTTGCGCTCCTTGAGGTCTCCGCCAGCGCAGAAGATCTTGGGGCCCGCACCAGTCAGCACGATGCAACGAATATCCTGGGCGTCTTCGGTAAGTTGGGTCGCAAGTGCAAGCAGCTCTTGGCCCATGCGGGTGTTGATTGCGTTGCCGACCTCGGGCCGATTAAGGGTGACCTGCAGCACATGATTGCCATGTGACTGCAGCGCTAAGGTCTCCCAGGATTGCGATAGGGGCATGGCTGTCTCTTGCTTAGTAGGACTTGGGCATGCCCAGCACGTGCTCGCCCACATAAGAAAGAATAAGGTTTGTTGAGATCGGCGCAACCTGGTAGAGCCGCGTCTCCCGAAACTTTCGCTCAATGTCGTACTCGGATGCGAAGCCAAAGCCCCCATGGGTCTGCAGGCAGACATTTGCAGCCTCCCAGGAGGCATCTGCCGCAAGAAGCTTTGACATGTTTGCCTGCGCCCCGCAGGGCTGCTGGCGGTCGAAGAGACGTGCCGCCTCGTACCGCATAAGGCTCGCCGCCTCCACATTGACAAAGGCACGTGCAATTGGAAACTGAATGCCCTGATTCTTCGAAATCGGGCGATCAAAGACCACCCGCTGGTTTGCATACTCTTTTGCCTTCTCAATAAACCAATACCCGTCACCAATACATTCCGCGGCAATCAGAATTCTCTCGGCATTGAGTCCGTCCAGGATGTACTTCAGCCCTTTTCCTTCCTCGCCGATACGGTTCTCAACCGGAATCTCCAGGTTGTCAATGAAGATCTCGTTGGTCTCGTGGTTGACCATGTTCCGAATGGGGCGCACGGTAATCGAGCGGCCCACGGCCTCCCGAAGATCGACCAGAAAGACCGATAGCCCCTCGGATTTCTTTTTCACCTCAGCCAAGGGCGTGGTGCGGGCGAGCAGCAGCATGTAGTCCGAATGTTGCAGACGTGATGTCCAGACTTTTTGCCCATTGACTACATAGCGATCGCCCTTTCGCTCCGCAACGGTTCTCAGTTGTGTGGTGTCGGTTCCGGTGGTGGGCTCTGTGACAGCCATGGACTGCATACGCAACTCGCCACTGGCAATACGGGGGAGCAGACTCTCCTTCTGGGCCTGCGAACCGTGCCGCACTAGGCAGCCCATCACATACATCTGCCCGTGGCATGCGCCCGAATTACCGCCTGCGCGATTAATTTCCTCCATGATCACGCTGGCTTCTACGAGGCTTAGGTTCGAGCCACCGTACTCTTCTGGAATGAGGGCAGAGAGCCATCCTGCGGCAGTCAGCGCATCGACAAACTTTTCGGGAAATGCCCGTGCCTCGTCTATTTCTTGCCAGTACCGAGAATCAAACTGGGAGACCACCTGGCGAACGCCCTCGCGCAGTAGCGCAAAATTATCGTCTGTATCCATTATTTTCTGTTTAGTTAGGGGCGTAACACTGACCGCCGTCGACATTTAAAACGGTACCGCTGAGATAGCCGCATTGGGGAGAACAACAATAGGCGGCAAGCCCCGCGATTTCATCGGGCTCTGCCAGGCGCCCAAAGGGCAGTTTTTGGATCAACTCTTCCCAGCGGTTGGCATCCCCGAGTTTGCTTGCGGCCTGCTGCTTTAAGACGCCCGTGATGCGATCGCTTCGGGTAGGCGAGGGGTTAATACCAAAGACCCGTACCCCTTTGCGCACGCTGCCGGCCCCGATGCCCTGGGTGAGCGCTATTAACGCTGCGTTGGCGACCGAACCACAGATATATTCATAGCG
>JBEDFV010000111.1:0-7772 GCA_041175005.1 Pseudomonadota bacterium | reverse complement strand
GCTCACCCATGACCTTGATGGGAAAGGTACAGGGGAAGGTGAGCAAAGAGGGAGGAGAATCCGAATCGGTCGTGTCGGAAGGCGGGGCAGAGGGAGGCATAGAGGGGGGCAGAGGCGGAGGCCGGGAACTCATAGCGCCGCGGGGGCCTCTTCGTTGAGCAATGCGGCAAGACGTCGGTCGTAGGCTGCTCGAAGCCTTTGATAGACAGGCCCAGGGGCCCCGCCTGCGATGGGCCGTCCATCGATTCGGGTGACAGGCAAGACCTCTTTGGTGGCCGAACTGATCATGACCTCATCGGCCTGATCAAAGGCCTCTCGTGAGACATCTTCTAGGGAGAAGCCAAGCCCGGCCTCGGCACAGAGTTCTTCAAAGAGGTCGTACCGAATGCCCTGTAAGACAAGCGAGGTCTTGCGACTGCCTACCAGGCGACCGTCGATGGCCAGCCAGATATTGCAGGCGGCGCCTTCGGTGAGCCAGCCCGAACGAAACAAGATGGCCTCCTGCGCCCCTTCGGCGACCGCCGCCTGGCGAGCCAAGACATTTCCCACCAGGGCGATTGTCTTAATGTCACACCGCATCCAGCGCTCATCGGCCAGGGTGATGGCCGCGATTCCCTGGGTGCGCTCTGCCTCGCTCGGCCGCCGCATGGGACTTGCCATGGCAAAGACGGTGGCCGGCACGGGGGGAGAAGGAAAGGCATGGTCGCGTTTTGCAACGCCGCGGGTGACCTGCAGATAGACCAGTTGGTCTTCGAAGGACTGAGACGCGACGAGCCGATGAATGATCTCTGTCCAGTCGTGCTCAGAGAGGGCGGGCGTAATCTGAAGGCTTGCCAGGCTGCGCTGCATCCGTGCGTAGTGTGCCGCCCACCGAAAGGGCCGTCGCTGATAGACCGGAACCACCTCATAGATGCCATCGCCGAGAAGAAAACCACGGTCAAGTACCGAGACCTGGGCCTGTCCAAGCGGGGTCCACCGCCCATTGAGAAAGGCCATGGCGGCGGGGTCGAGGGTCTCGGGAAAGAGCGGGTCCATAGGCAGTGGCATTTCCGGTTGTGGGTTTCGGGGCCAAGCGGCGCGCGGCGGCTATTGGAGTATCTCGGTAGTGGTGGCGGTATTCGGGCCGCTATTGGGGCAGGCCAGGTTCGAGTGCCTGGTTAAGCAGCCGGTCTTCAATGGTCTGGGCCCAGAGCCGCAGGCTGTCGATGGCACGGCCCAGCAGTCCCGCGGGGCGAATAGAGTCGGCCGCCACCAGGGCCACCTGGTGGATTTCTTGGTTGGCAAACCAGACCCGCAACTCGCCCACAGGCTGATTGGCAACAATCGGGGCAACGAGGCCCTTGGGGTGCTGGAGTACCGAACGAATATTGCCCTGTTGGTTACGCGGAATCGCCACCAAGACATCTTGACGGAACTCGGTCTTGAGCGTGGGAATGGCCCCTTTAAATACCGGAATACTCGCCGAGACCTCGTCTTGTCGGTAGAGTCGAATGAGGTCGAACTGCTGATACCCGAAGTTCAACAGACGCTGCGTGTCTTGCACCCGCCTTTCTGCCGACTCGGCCTGGGTCACGACCACCAGCAGTCGGCGCTGAACCTGCTCGCGCGGCCCCAGAGGCTGGGGCCGTTTGGCCGTGACCAGCGCGCTGGAGCGGTCTGGGAGATCGGTGGCCATGAGCCCGTCGACGCTTCGGTCGAGCCACAAGAGCCGATTGGGATTGGTCTGGCGAATGCCGTTAAAGCTCAACTCGCGCTGGCTGGCAATCACCAGTGCCTCTGGAAATTCCTGAAAGAGCGTGGAGGCGAGAATTGCGAGGTCGCGGGCGGAGCTCACCGTTTCTTGATGAAACGCCCCGCTGGCATTGACAAAGCGCGTCTGTCGCATTCCGAGCCGTTGTGCGGTCTGATTCATCAGGGCCACGAAGGCCTCCTCAGATCCTGCAATGGCCGCTGCCAAGGCGAGGCTTGCGTCATGTGCCCCGAGCAGCAGGACGCCGTCAAGAAGGTCTTTGACCCGCGCGCCTTCAGGCCCGAGAAAAATGCGCGGACCGGCTGGCACCTCTGATTCTGGGCGGCTGGAGACCACCTGGTCGAGCCGAATAATACGATCACGCAGGGCGACAAAAGAGAGATAGGTGGTCATGAGGGCCGAAAGCCCTCCAGGCTGCATCGCCTCTGTCTCATTACGGCTTGCCAGTGTCTGACCGGTGGAAAGGTCGATCAGCAGCCACGATGGGGAGGAGACCCCGAGTGGTTGCGGCCAGGAGCCTGTCTGCGCTGGGGCTGGCTGTGTCTGTGCGGCGCGCGGCCAGAGGCCCGCCCAGCAGAGGGCCGCCACGAGGAGTAGGGGAAGAAGAGGGCTCGTCAAGGGGCTAGTCGCGCGCAACCGCATGGACCACCATGTCTCGAAGTTCGTTGAGCATGCCGTGAAAAAAATGTCCGGTCCCGGGCAGCACGGCAACGGGCCGTCGATACTGGGCGGCAAAGGCGAACACAGAGTCTAGCGTAACCACATCGTCTTGGGCGCCGTGGATCAGATGGCTTCTCTCATCGATGGGCGCGGGGGGAAAGCGATCGACAGCCAGACCCACAAGGACAGAGGTGCAGAGCGGCAGATCTGCCAGGCCTCGGGCGGCGCGTTCGGCCTGCCAGTTACGGACCACATGGGTGGTCATGGAGGCCCCAAACGAAAAGCCGGCCGCCCAGCGCTTGGGGCCCACCGTGGCGCCATAGGCGGCCTCGGCCCAGGCCCAGCCTGCCCAGAGGTCATCTTGTTCCCCCCGGCCATGGTCGTGGGTCCCCTGGCTACCGCCTACACCGCGAAAGTTGGGCCGAATACAGACCATGTCCCGACTGAGCAGCGCACGTGCGATCGTCTGCACGACCTTGTTGTCAAGACTGCCGCCAAAGAGTGGATGGGGGTGGGCCAAGACGGCGAGGCCCGCTGCGGCCGCCTTGGGGTGGTCGATCGCAAGCTCCAAGATGCCCGCGGGCCCTTCGATCTGCCTGCGTTCGGTTCCGGCATTCATGGAGAAGGTACTGGGCTTGTGGTACTCAGAGCAGAAGACGGGTGACGCGTCGTCCCCCGAGGAGGTCTTCATCAATGATCTCGTCGATATCTGCCGTATCGACATACCGGTACCAGGTACCTTCTGGATAAATGACGAGCACCGGCCCCTCATTGCAGCGGTCGAGGCAGCCGGCCTTGTTGATCCGAATCTGGCCTGGGCCATGTTGTTTGAGTGCCTGCACCCGCTTCTTCGCATGGGCATGGACAGCCACGGCATCGCTGCGGGCACAGGACTCGCAGTCTGGCGCCCTTTCATTCAGACAAAAAAACACATGTTTTTGGTAGTACGACATAGAACCTGCTCTCAAAGACTAGGGATAGACGGACGACGTTGACTGCCGCAGTGCGCGATCGACGAGCAGCAGCCAGAGAACGACCACAAGGGGCCAGACAGCGGCACACAGGGCGGCCAGCCCTCGTAGATTAAACCACTGGCCGGAGGCCCAACTACTGAGCGAGGGCTCGTACCCCGAACTTGGCAGCCCATTGGCCAAGAGTAGAGCCATAAGGGTCAAACCAAGTGCCAGTCGAATGAGCGCCACGAGACGCCATGCAAAGGCGGCTGCCCCGAGGAGTCCAGCCAGAAAAATGCCGGTCTGGGCCCCGGGGGTGAGCCATTCGCTCAGGGCGGCCCGCAGCTGTTCGGGGTCTGCCTGTGCCCCTGGAGCCAGAAGCCAGATCCATAGGGCACGAACAACCACGGCCAACACGATGGTTATTCCCAGGAGAACCCCCCAGCGTCGGTGGAGCCGGTTCGACCAACGCTGGCCGAGGGCAAGTAGCGTGATCCTCAGGATCACGGTCAAGGTAATCAGCCCCGCGCAGACCAGTACGGTCTCGGTAAGCAATCCCTCGGCGGGTCCCAAGGGCCCCACCGTGGGCAGGTCAAGAAGCCAGGCCCAGGGCCGCAGCGAAAAGACCGAGGAGAAGGGGTCGCCCAGGGCGAGCCAGAGGGACTGTGGACTGGCCTGGCCCATGACCCAGCCACTGAGCAGGACGGCGCCCATGACCCAGCCCCCAGGAACGGGCAGCGCGCAGATCGCACCGCGAAATTGCGGCTGGCGAGATCGGTGCCAACGGCTTATGCGTGCGCCCAGGGCCCAGAAGACAACCCCGAGCAATGCCCCGCCAGCGTTGGCCAGTAGATCAAGCCATTGGGCGCGACGGGTCGGTAGATAGGTCTGGAGCGACTCCATGAGAAAAGACAGGACAACGCCCACCATCCAGGCCCGCAGCATGATCCAGAGCCAACCCCGCAGTGCCTGGGGCCGGGTCTGGATGGTCTGGGCTGCAGCAAAAAGGCTTGCCCAGAGCAGGCCTAGGGGGATATAGGCAAGAATATTTGACCAGAGGTCAAAACCCGTGCGGTAGCGGGGAAAGGGCTGACTGAGAAAGGCCCAGGGAGAAAGCCCATTGTGCGTCCAGCCCTGAAAAGGAAAGAGGCTCACCACAACCAGGGCGAGCAGATACGCCAGAGCCGCTAGCCATAGTCCGATCCGGTGGTGTCGTCCGATCGGCGAGGCGGGTGGGGCAGACCGGGATTTTCGTCCTCTGGGTAACGAGGGGAGATTCCAGCGTGGGCCAAAAGAGTTCTGCATGCATCGTATGATGCCAAGCTATGTGGCCGGTCGAAGAAATTCCCGAGTGTGACTCTACCCAGACCTGGGCACTGCGGATGATCAGTGCAGATCCACGCCGATCCGCATTTGTGGTCTATACCCTGGGCCAGAGACAGGGTGTGGGCCGACAGGGGCATGCATGGCTGCATTGCGGTCATGCATTGGCAGTGAGCCTCTGCTGGCCCTCCCCCTCTCCTGGCGTGGGAACCGCCTGGCCTGCCTGGGTGAGCCTGATGGTGGTGGAAGCGCTCGAAGCGCTCTTCCCAGCGACCGCGGGTTCTCTCCAGCTTAAGTGGCCCAACGACTTGGTGGTGGCCGAGAAAAAGCTCGGCGGGGTTCTGGTCCACCAGAAGATTGTCGAGAAGCGGCCATGGCTTGTGGCGGGCGTAGGCATTAATCTGCGCTGGCAGACGCCTGCCCCGCCGGGCATGGCGGTCACAGACTTGGCGAGCCTCATCACGGTGCTGCCCGATCCTGCCTGGCTGGTGCGTGCCATCACGGATCGACTTGCCCAGGCCGTGGCCGAGCCGCAGCCTGTGGCGTGGTCTGCGCGTTTTAATGCGAAGGATGTCTACCGGGGCCATTCGGTGGTGGTGCGGGGGCCTGCCATAGCGCCTTCTGGTGTGACCGGATGCCATGTGGGCATTGACGCGCTCGGGCGCATTGGCATTCAGACTGCAACCGGTCTTGCCCACTTTGGCCTCGGGGAGGTCTCTCTGCGTGGCTATTCCGACACTTAGTCTCGATATTGGCAATACCGCCGTGAAGTGGCGACTGCGGCGGGGGCGCGCGGTGCATCAGGGCCGAGCCTTCCACCCTGCAGAGTGCGTTGCGGCGATTCTTGCTGCGGTCGGCAATGGCCCTAAGGGGTCTTGGCAGCTCGCCTACAGTGCGGTTGCCCATCCCCAGAAAGTGGCCCAGGTCCTTCGGCCTCTGGAGCGACTTTTGCAGACCTCTGGCCAACGACTTGTGGCTCAACGCCGTCTGGTACTCGCGGGCTCGTCGTCTATGGTTGAGGTGACGTGCGACTACCGTGCCCCCGCAGAGTTGGGGGCAGACCGGTGGGCAGCCGTCCTCGGGGTGTCGCGGCAGGCGTCCCGTATTTGGCGTTCCCAGCAGGCCCAGGCCGACGCGCGCCGTACCGAAGGCCCCGCGGGCCAACGCCCCGGCGGGCCTCACGCCCGGGGCATCAGACCCCCTGAGGCCTTTGCGCTCTGGCTGGTTTCTGCGGGCACTGCCACTGTGATTGATCTCGTGGAGGCGGGCTTCACCACAGACGGTAGGCTTGCATGGCTGCACTTTTTGGGCGGCTGTATTCTTCCGGGCATTGGTCTCACCCGAGAGGCCTTGTCTCAGGCCACGGGCGCCCTGGGGGCCTACATGCCCCACGCAACTGCCCGGTTTCGCATAGAGGGCCCCCCGCGAAATGCCCGCGATGCGATTGGCTATGGCCTGGCGGTAGCCCAGTCCTCACCGCTCTTGGCCCTTCCCCAGCCGGCTGGCGTGATTGTTCACGGCGGCTATGCAAAAGACTGGCTACGGTACTTTCAGGCGGTGCAGAGCCATGCCGCCCTGCAAAGGCACGGCGCACAAAGGCAGCGGGAATCAGCCCCCTTTTTGCTCCAGGCGCCTCATCTGGTACTCGATGGGGTAGAACAGTGGGCTAGCGCGACGCGGCCGCCGCAGTCGCGGTCGACGCGAGGCTGACTTCTTTTCTAAACCGGTTCAGTTCCTGGGCACTGGAGAAGCTGCGGTCAAAGAGCAGCGAAAGGTTGTGCAGGATACGGTCTGCGACCCGCTTTTCCCAGGAAGCATCAAACCGAATCTGGTCATCGAGCCAGCGTTCAAGCCATCCGGGCTCGGGCAGTCGGCTCTGCACCGTGTCTTGCGGGAAGAGTGTCTGGTTGACATGTAAATTGGTGGGATGCAAGGCCTTGGCGGTTCGGCTCGCAGACGCCATGAGCACGCCAATTTTTGCGAAGGCGGTGCGTGCAGAATCCCCGACCTGGGCCAGCGCTTTTTTCATGTAGCGCAGATAGGCGCCCCCGTGTCGGGCCTCGTCCCGCGCAATCGTCTCGTAGATCTGTTTGATCACCGGTTCGGTATGCCAGTCGGCCGCGCACCGATACCAGTGGTTAAGACGAATTTCTCCGCAGAAATGCAGCATGAGCGTCTCAAGCGGGGGTGCGGGATCGAAATCAAATCGGACCGCATGGAGTTCGGCCTCGGTGGGCAGGAAGGCAGGCCGAAACCGACGCAGATACTCCATTAAGACCAGGCTATGTTTCTGCTCCTCATAGAACCAGACCGACATAAAGGCCGAGAAGTCGCTGTCGTGCCGGTTGTCACGCAAGAACATTTCGGTGGCAGGCAGGGCAGCCCATTCGGTGATGGCATTCATTTTGATTGTGGCAGCCTGCTCATCGGAGAGGGCCCTGTCGTCAAAGTCCGCCCAAGGGATATCGTGTTCAAGGTCCCAGCGCACCCGCTCAAAGGCCCGAAACAGCTCTGGATAGAGCATCTGATCGGCAGAAATAGACTTCATGCGGCTCCCTTTGCGTCATCCGGCGCGCTTGCCTGGCGGGGCACATTTTCCCCGAATGGATTTTAGGGAATATTCAGTCGGTTTGTGTGACAGAGCCCGCATGGGCGACCCGAGATTTGAGCCAACGCACGACCGCCCCGATTCCGGGGAAGGCACCAAAGAGGGCGCTGGCATCCCAATGGTCTTCATGGCGGCAGATGAGTGCTTGGCTGGGGTCGAGTTGTAGCCAGGAGGTGCCGGGCAGCGCGGTTTCCGGCGCCCGGGCAGAGACAGAAAATCGAAAGACCCAGCGTATGGCGAGTGTCTCGGTATTGGTCCAGGCCACCTCTAGATCAGTAAATCTCGGCGCGGTCAGTGCGCCGAACATGCTCTGATAGGCCTTGGCAATGGCGGGGCGACCCACGACCGTCTGAAAGGGGTCAGAGAAGACAGCCTGCGGGTGGTAGTGCTGGGCAAAGGCCTCTACGGTGGCTGGGGAGAGGGCAGCGGCCAGGCCACAAAACTCTCGGGCCCAGGCGAGCCTCTCAGGACCCACGGC
>JBEDFV010000110.1:0-14113 GCA_041175005.1 Pseudomonadota bacterium | reverse complement strand
CTTGTTCAATAAAACTCGGCAGCATAAAGCGATCGTGCAGGGCCGTATGCCAACGCGTGACGGGCGCCTGATAGGGCTCGGACCAGAATCGTGCTACCAGAGCACGTAGGAGAAGTTGTTGCACGATACTCATGCGGGCATGCGGCGGCATCTCAAAGGCGCGTAGTTCGAGTAGACCAAGCCGTCCCGTTGGGCTGTCTGGCGAGAACATTTTGTCGATGCAGAATTCGCTACGGTGGGTATTTCCGGTGACATCGATAAGCAGGTTGCGCAGGGTTCGGTCGACGAGCCACGGGGGCATTGCCTCGCCATAGCGACTTCGATTTTTACGAATTTCGGCAAGGGCAATCTCGAGTTCGTAGAGCTGGTCGTTGCGGGCCTCGTCGAGCCGCGGAGCCTGGCTCGTGGGCCCGATAAATAGCCCACTAAAGAGGTAGCTCAGGCTCGGATGGTTGTGCCAGTAGACAAGCAGGCTTGCCAGAAGCTCCGGACGCCGCAAGAAGGGGCTGTCTGACGGGGTGGCCCCTCCCAAGACCATGTGGTTGCCTCCGCCCGTGCCCGTATGCCGACCATCGGTCATGAACTTTTCGGCCGATAGCCGGGAGGCAAAGGCCGCGTCGTATAAGAACTCGGTGTGCGAGACCACCTCGGCCCAGTTGCGTGCGGGCTGAATATTGACCTCGATCACCCCGGGGTCGGGCGTTACCTGTAGTCCCTGCAGACGTGGGTCGCGGGGGGGTGGATAGCCCTCAAGCACCACTGGTAGGGCAAGTGTGGCAGCCGTCTGCTCAACGGCCTCTAAGAGCGCCAGGTAGTCTTCCAGTCTCGCCAGTGGGGGCATAAAGACATAGAGTTGGGAGGACTTGCCGCCATGACTCGCCTCTGCCTTGGGGCCGTTGGCACGCATCGGGTCGCGTACCTCTAAGACGAGGGCTGTGCGCGTGATCTGCGCGTCTTTTTGTTGTACGGGCAGCCGTGATGCGGTCAGTCCGCGTTCCTGCCGCAGAGGGAGCGCGGGCTGCGTCACGCTCGGGTCTATCGGAAAGATCTGAGGTCTGTGGGCCTCGGGTAACCAGGGCAGGGAATCGAGTGGTAAGCGATAGCCCATGGGGGAATCGCCCGGTAAGAGGAGAAGTCGATCATCCCTTACGAGCCAAGGTCCTGTGGTGAATCGCGGCCCTGACACCGGCCTTGGGCTTGACGCATCTAAGGGCTCTTGAAACGGTGGGTTTGCCTCATTTGCTTTGAGCGGAAGTACATATCCCACAACGGCTGAGAGCCCCTGAGAGAAGACGCGTCGCAGGCGTGCCCGTTCGAGCGGATCGTCGAGTCGCGCATCAAAGGGGTCTACATTGATTGGAAGCCTGCGTTCACGCCAGAGGTAATAAAACGTGTCTTCAAAGCCCGGTGCGATGGTCTTAGTACCCAGGCCCAGCTGCTCTGCGAGTGTCTCGATGAAGCGCTGCGCATCGGCGGTTGTCCGGTGCACTGGCGCAGACTCATCGGCGAGCAGCCTGGGGTCATGCCAGCAGGGCTCGCCATCGGTGCGCCAATAGAGACTTAATGCCCAGCGGGGCAGCTGCTCTCCCGGATACCACTTGCCCTGACCGCAATGCAGAAAGCCGCCAGCGCCGTATTGCGCCCGCAGCTTCTCAATGAGGGCAATGCCATAGGTGCGCTTAGTTGGCCCCAGTGCATCGGTATTCCATTCGGGGGCGTCTCGGTTGGTGGTGCAGACAAAGGTAGGTTCTCCGCCCATCGTCAGCCGCACGTCTTCTGCGGTTAATCGCGCATCCACCTGGTGCCCGAGCGCCAGAATATTTTCCCACTGGCTCTCGGAATAGGGCCGCGTGACACGGGGCGATTCGTAGATCCGTTGGATCGACATCGTGTGCTCAAAGACCGCCTCTGTCTTTTCTAGGGCCCCTTCGATCGGGGCGGCGGCGGCGGGCTGTGGTGTACAGGCCAGGGGGATATGGCCCTCACCGGCCAGAAGCCCCGAGGTGGGATCTAACCCAATCCAGCCTGCCCCGGGGAGGTAGACCTCGCACCAGGCATGAAGATCGGTAAAGTCTTGGTCTGTGCCACTCGGGCCATCCAAAGACTTCACATCGGGCCGCAGTTGAATCAGGTAGCCAGAGACAAATCGTGCGGCTAAGCCCAGGTGCCGAAGGAGCTGCACCAGAAGCCAGCCGGAGTCCCTGCATGACCCACTTCCCCGCGTGAGTGTCTCCTCAGGGGTCTGAACCCCCGGCTCAAGCCGAATTAAATACCCAATGTCGCGGTGTAGGCGCTGGTTCAGGCCAACCAGAAAATCTATGGTGCGGGCTTTGTCTTTGGGGATATCCGCGACGTACTGCGCAAATCGTGGTGTGGCGGGCTGGCGTACGAGATAGGGGGCAAGTTCTTCTTCAAGAGGTTGGCCGTAGACAAACGGATAGTGCTCTGCCTGGGGTTCGAGAAAGAAATCAAAGGGGTTGTAGACCGCCATTTCTGCGACGAGATCAACCGTAATCGTGAGGTGATCTGTCTTCTCTGGGAAGACAAGCCGGGCCTGGTAGTTTGCAAATGGATCCTGCTGCCAGTTCAGAAAATGGCATGAAGGATCAATACCTAGGGAATACGATAGTACGCGGGTCCGGCTGTGCGGGGCGGGCCGCAGGCGAACGATCTGTGGCCCGAGACCGATGGGCCGATCGTATCGGTAGTGGCTGACATGGTGTAGGGCAACATGAATGGACATGGGGCATCTCGCACTAAAAAAGTGCATTTAAATGAATCACTTACGGACGAATTGCCCAAACGATTATTCCTTCTTTTTGCGCCGCGGGATAGTCTTTTTTTCCGATTGTGTTGAACCGCTAGCCCCCTTTTGCCGATTTCACATGATGGTCATCTTTGGGGCCTATCCTTAAAAAATCTGGCGACTAGCCATCAGGGGGCAGTCTCTTCCCTTTCAGACAGGTGACCAGATGCCCTGATTTCTATAAGGTGCGTCTTGTAATTCCCATGGAAAGACGCGATGCAAAAGACCATTGTTCTCTTGGATGACGACCTGGGCGTACGGCTTGCGATCTCCCGTGCACTGGAGTTCGCGGGCTTTCATGTGGTGGCTTTTTCTTCCGGCAAGGATTTATTGGCCCGCATCGCAGAGGTCTTGCATCAGGCAGCCGGCCAGGTGAGCTTTCTATTGGATATGCGCATGCCCGGTCAGATCTCGGGGCTTGAGGTGATGCGCCAACTGCGCGACCGGGGTATTCAAAACCCGATTGTCTTTTTGTCCGGCGAAGCCCAGTTGCACGAGGCCATTGAGGCCCTGAAGGCGGGCGCCTCCGACTTTCTCCTAAAGCCAGTGGACCACGAAAAGCTTGTCGCAGCCTTACGTAGCGCCATGCAGATCGGGGGTCTCAGGCCCACCAGCGTAGAAGAGGCGTCCACGCCCATGTTGGAGCAGGACTCTCTCGGTACAGAGCCGTCGCAGATGTTCCCCGAGGGTTCAGAACGGGTGGCGGGTTTTGAGAGCCTTACGCCGAGGGAAGAGGAAGTGTTGGGTTTTGTTTTAAAGGGCTATCGCAGTGTGCAGATCGCGGTAGCGCTGCAGATCTCAGAGCGCACTGTGAAGATGCATCGATCGAACATCATGGCGAAGGTGGGCGCCCAGGGGGCTACCCACCTGGTCTATCTCTATCAACAGTACCGTCGCACCCAGGTGCGGGTGGCCTAGTGGCGTGTGGGCAGAATGATCCCCTCTGTTGATATCGCCTCCGACTGGTTAGACCGCGCGGCCCGTCTGCGGCAGGCTCGGCTCGATCAGGGGGTCTCACTGTCTGCGGTAGCCGGTCGGGTCTCGGTCACGGTCAGCGAGCTTGGCGCGATTGAGGCGGGGAACTTTCAATATTTCGACTCCGCACAGCGCGTACATTCCTTGCTGGAAAAGCTCGAGTCCGTACTTGAGCCCCGTCCCGTTGTCTGTACGCTCTTTATTCCGAAATTTCTCCGCGAAGACCACGTGGCCTAGGGTCAGTGGTCTGGGTGTCGGCGGTGTTGGCATCGCAACTTGACTTTTGGTTCCTCCTTGAAGAACACTAGGCCGTAGTGATTCTGCGTGCGCGGGAGAGACCGGTGGCTCGTTTGGGCTGCCGGCGCCGAAGGGGAAACGCCCCGTAAACTCTCAGGCAAAAGGACCGCGCGGTCGCAATGCTCTCTGGAGAGAGGCTCTGTCTGTGCAGGGCCCGCCGAAGGTTAATGTCTCAGGCGCAAAGGACAGAGGGGGCGTGTTGGTTTTGTCGTGTTTTGCAGAGGCTTTCGGGCACTGCAGTCGCGATGTCCGACACCTTCTTCTTCTGTTCTCACGCTCCGGAGGCTGCCTTGGAATTTCCTCAACATCTGCGGTACACCGTGTCTCACGAATGGGCAGTGCAAGAGCCCAATGGAGACGTCCTTGTGGGTATTTCTGCGTTGGCCCAAGACTCCCTGGGCGAGCTCGTCTATGTCGAGCTACCCGATGTAGGACGGACGCTTTCGGCCGGAGAACCCTGTGCCGTGGTGGAGTCGACAAAGGCTGCTTCCGATGTCTATGCGCCTATCGCGGGCGAGATCGTTGCCGTGAACGAATCGTTGAAAGATACGCCGCAGACGGTCAACGAGGCCCCCTACGAGGCGGGCTGGCTCTTTCGTATACGACCCGCAGCAGGTGCAGATCTGTCGGCGCTGCTCTCCGCTGAGGCCTATCAGGCTCAGGCGCAGTAGCCAACCTCGCGTCGTCGCATTCCCTCCGTCACTGCCCCACAAGGAATAGATCCATGAAGACAGTCGAGCCTATCGATCGACTCGATGGCCTATTGGCCGAAGACGCCTTCCATCGCCGTCATATCGGCCCCTCTACCGACAGCCAGCAGGAGATGTTGGCAGCGCTTGGTCTTGACGCGTTGCATGATCTCGTCTCCCAGACGGTACCGGCTGGCATTCTGCGTAGTGACCTCCTGGCCCTTCCCGACCCCCTCGATGAGCCGGCAGCGCTTGCCCATCTGCGGGCCTTGGCCCAGAAGAATCAGGTCTGGCGCAGCTACATTGGAGCGGGCTATTACGGAACCCACACCCCGCAGCCCATTGTGCGCAATGTGTTGGAGAACCCCGGCTGGTATACCGCCTACACCCCTTACCAGGCAGAGGTTGCCCAGGGTCGGCTTGAGGCCCTCATGAATTTTCAGCAGGTTGTGGTTGACCTCACGGGACTGCCAACCGCCAATGCATCCCTCTTGGATGAGGCCACGGCCGCAGCCGAGACGATGGGTGTCTTTCTGCGTGCCCGAAAGACTGCAACGGCCCAGCGTTATCTCGTCGATGCCGAGGTGCATCCCCAGGTAATTGCCGTGCTGCGTAGTCGTGCCCGGTGGATGGGCATCACGATCGAGGTGACCGATCTCACCAGGTCCTCTGGGGCGGACGATCTTTCGAATGTGTTTGGCGCGCATGTGCAGACACCGACCACGCGGGGGCGTCTGGTTGATTTCTCTGTTTTGGCTGGGCAGCTGCATGCGCAGGGTGCCCGACTCGCGGTGGGTACCGATCTGCTTGCCTTGTTATGCATCAAGTCGCCAGGACAGATGGGGGCGGATGCAGCGCTGGGCAGCGCTCAGCGTTTCGGGGTACCGATGGGGTTTGGTGGCCCCCATGCGGCCTTTTTGTCTGTGCGTGCCGATCTTGTGCGATCCATGCCTGGAAGAATCATTGGTGTGTCGGTCGATGCCCACGGGCAGCCGGCCTACCGCATGGCGCTTCAGACCCGCGAGCAGCATATTCGACGCGACAAGGCCACCAGTAATATCTGCACAGCCCAGGCGCTCCTTGCCAATATGGCAGGTTTTTATGCGGTGTATCACGGGCCTGAGGGCCTCTCGCGTATTGCCTTGCGGGTCAATGTCTTTGCCCGGCTGCTCGCCCGTGAGGCGGGCCTGCCCGTTCTCTCAGCCTCGTTTTTTGATACGGTGGTCTTTGATGCGCAGGGCCAGAGAGACGCCATTCTCGCCAGGGCCCGATCGCGTCAGATTAATCTGCGGGCCTATCCGGGTAGCACCCATATCTCAGTGTCGCTCGACGAAACGGTGGGCCTTGAGGATCTCTGCGATCTTCTCTGGGTCTTCTCTGAGAAAACGGTCATGCCCCAGTCGTTGCGTGGTCTGCAGATGGCGAGCCTGCCCGAATCTATTCCCGAGGTGCTCGCGCGGACCGAGCCGGTGCTCACACACCCCGTCTTTCATCAGTATCGTAGTGAGACCGAGTTTGTTCGTTACCTTAAGCGGCTAGAAAACAAAGACATCTCCCTGGTGCATTCCATGATCCCTCTGGGTTCCTGCACCATGAAGCTCAACGCGGCCTCAGAGATGGCCCCGGTAAGTTGGCCAGAGTTCGCCGCCTTGCATCCCTATGTGCCTGCGGAGCAGTCGCAGGGCTATGCCGAGATGCTTAAGGCCCTGCGGGACTGGTTGGTGGAAATCACTGGATTTGCCGAGGTGAGCTTTCAGCCCAACTCTGGTGCTCAGGGTGAGTACGCGGGCATTATGGCTATTCGCCTCTATCAGGCGGCCCAGGGTGAGGGACATCGTGATGTCTGTCTCATTCCCGCATCGGCCCACGGTACCAACCCGGCGACTGCCCAGATGATGGGACTAAAAATTGTAGTGGTGGCCTGCGATCAAAATGGCAATATTGACCTTAGCGATTTGTCGGCCAAGATTCAGGAGCATGGTGCACGGCTCTCTGCGCTGATGGTCACCTATCCCTCGACCCACGGCGTATTCGAGTCAGAGATTCGTGAGATCTGCGCGCAGGTTCACGCGGTGGGTGGGCAGGTCTATATGGATGGTGCCAATCTGAATGCCCAGGCAGGCCTTACTCAGCCTGGGCAGATCGGGGCCGATGTCTGCCACATGAATCTGCACAAGACGTTTTGTATTCCTCATGGGGGTGGCGGTCCCGGCATGGGTCCGATTGCGGTCGCAGCGCACCTGGCCCCCTATCTGAACGTCGATCCGTTTACTTCCCCGGATGCTGCCAACAGCGTGTCTGCGGCTCCGGTTGGCAGCGCCCTCATTACGACCATCTCGTACATGTACATTCGCATGATGGGAGCCAGCGGCATTCGCAAGGCGACGGAAGTGGCCATTCTGAATGCCAACTATCTTGCCCACCGTCTCAAGGACCACTTCCCCATTCTGTACACCGGCGCGCAGGGTCGGGTCGCCCATGAATGTATTCTCGATCTGCGTGGTCTGAAGGCAGAGCTTGGCGTCACGGCCGAAGATGTCGCCAAACGGCTCATGGACTACGGCTTTCATGCACCCACACTCTCGTTTCCTGTGGCAGACACCCTCATGGTTGAGCCCACCGAGTCGGAGTCCAAGGCAGAGCTAGATCGTTTCTGTGAGGCGATGATTTCGATTGCCCAGGAGATTGAGAAAATTCGTAGCGGGGTCTTTGATCGTGTGGATAACCCGGTGAAGAATGCCCCGCATACCAGTCGAGAGTTGGCCGCGGACTGGTCTCACGCCTACAGCCGTGAGGAGGCCGTTTTCCCGCTGCCCTGGGTGCGTGCGGCGAAGTTCTGGCCGTCGGTCAAGCGGATCGACAACGCCGCGGGTGACCGCACGCTTGTCTGCACCTGCCCGCCCATGGCCTCTTATTCGGAGCAGTCATGACACAGAGTTTGCCCCTTGAAGCCCTGCACCGGGAGGCCGGCGCTCGCATGGGCCCTTTTGCAGGCTTCTCAATGCCTATTCAGTACCCTGAGGGCTTGAAGGCCGAGCATCTGCATACCCGCAGTCATGCCGGTCTTTTCGATGTCTCACATATGGGGCAGCTGCGGGTGACGGCGCAGACAGGAGGTAGTGTGGCGCTGCGAGAGTGCCTCGAGGCAGCGCTTCCGGTGGACTTTGATGGCTGGCCTTCGGGGCAGCAGCGCTACACCGTATTGCTCAATGATGCGGGCGGCATTGAAGACGACCTTATGATGGTCTGGCGGCCCGGGCCCGAGCCCGAGGTACGCATTGTTGTCAACGCGGGCAACCGTGAGGCCGATCTGCAACGCCTGCAGCAACTCGCCCCGCAGTTGCAATTCTCTTGGGTCGATGCTGCGCTCTTGGCACTTCAGGGGCCAGAAGCCGAGGCCGTTCTCACGCGCCTTGATCCGAAGGCTGCTGCCCTGCGGTTTATGGAGTCGGCGGACCTAATGCTCTCGGGGGTCGCGTGTTTTACTACCCGTAGCGGTTATACCGGAGAAGATGGCTTTGAGATCTCTTTGCCGCGGTCGCATGCGCAGGCAGTCGCGCAGCAGTTCATGGCGGATGCTCGCGTGCGCTGGGTAGGCCTTGGCGCCCGCGATACCTTACGGCTTGAGGCGGGGCTACCATTGCACGGTCAGGATATTCTTCCGTCGGTTTCGCCTCTGGAGGCTGGACTGCGCTTTGCCATTGCACCGTCGCGACGTCCTGGCGGACAGAAGGAGGGCGGTTACCCTGGTGCGGTCGCCTTGGCGGCCCAGTGGAAGGACGGGGCTACGCGCCGTCTCTCTGCATTTGTCTCCCACCAGCCGGTCCCGATTCGTGCCCATGCCACTGTCATGAATCAGGCTGGTGTTCAGGTTGGGGAAGTGACGAGTGGTACTGTTTCTCCCAGCCTGGGGCACCCGATTGTGTTGGCCCTTATCGATGCGCGTACCGATCCCAAGGGGTTGTCTGCGCAGGTACGAGGCCAGGCCTTACCCCTTACCCCTGTGTCTCTGCCCTTTGTGCCGAAGCGATACAAGCGCTAGGCGAGCGCCATAAGATGCTCGTACGTGCCCTGCGCTGGGTAGCACTGGTCGCGGTCACGTTGTTTGTGGGCTACGAGCTTTATGTGCTCGGCTCAGTCTATTGGTTACGCGCGCACAATCCACCGAGCACGGCCTTTATGACGGCAGAGCGGGAGCGACTCTCTGCGCTTAAACCGCCCGTGCGTATTCGACAGACCTGGGTTCGGTACTCGGCTATTTCTATGCATGCGAAGCGGGCCGTCATTGCGGCGGAAGACTCAGGCTTTGTGGACCACGAGGGAATCGACTGGGAGGCCATAGAGAAGGCGGCCCGAGAGAACCTGGAGAAGGGCAAAATTCGTCGCGGCGGGTCGACTATCACCATGCAGCTTGCCAAGAATCTTTTTTTGTCGGCTGACCGTAGCCTCGTTCGTAAGGGTCAAGAAGTCGTTATCACGACTATGCTCGAGGGTCTGCTAGAGAAGCGCCGAATTCTTGAAATTTACCTCAATGTTGCCGAGTGGGGCATTGGCGTTTTTGGTATCGAGGCCGCAGCACAGCATTACTTCGGTGTGAACGCAGCCAGCCTGACTGCGGAACAGGCGGCTTGGCTGGCTGCTATTCTTCCCGCGCCGCGGCGCTATGACCGCAATCGGGGTAGTAGCTTCATTCAGTCAAAGACCGAGACCATTCTTGCGCGTATGCCATTGGTGCGGGTGCCCTAACACCCGCTAGACCATCACGCCTTGGCTGGCAAGGTTCTTTAGTGTCATTTGACTTAAGAAGTTCTGCTTTACGGCCTTCATGCGGTGGGCCAGCGCAAATACGGGAGCGCTCTCTGGCGATGCGCCTGCTTCGGTAACTGGCTCTTCAGACTCCGCCTCAAAAAGAAGGCAGACAGCCTGCGGCGTAATCTGATCGGCGGGCGTGTTTAGCCGATATCCCCCACCAGGGCCCCTGAGCGCCGCCACGAGACCGGCCTCGCGCAGGGTTCTGAAGATGAGCTCGAGATAGCTTACCGAAACGTTTAATTCCTGAGCAATGCTGACTAGGCTGATGGCGCCCTTATTTTGTTTTTTTTGGAGAATGACGAGCGAATCAAGCGCAACTCTGGACTTATTTGAAATATTCATCGTGCGGCCCTTCATGAGGAGAATCAGGGGGGAAAATCAGTTCTTGACCTTGGCAAAGACCGCGTACTACCCTGTATGCAATCGCGCACTTTGACAAGGTAGTTTGTAGACTCCCTCTTTTGCCGAATAGTTCCCTAATTCTTTTTCGTGTCGGAAGGCAGGTTTTTCGCCCATTTTTATGTATAACACCGATACGCAAATTCAGATTCTGGGTCAGGTGATGCGCCATGAGGCAGTCCAGGGCGCGCTCCAGGCGCTGATCGACGGCCTTCACCAGCACAGCCCGGTCGGCGGACGCCTCGTCTGGTCCCCTGGTTCTGTGCAGACCGCTATCCAAGACATGCAGGGCGCCCAGCACGTATTTCTCATTGACACCAGCCTGGAGGGGGGCGGGCAGCTCATTTTCTTTTTCCCCGACCCAATATCGTCTCAACAGCGCGAGGGGCTCGACCGATTTCTAGGCATGGCGGAGCGATGGATGCATGCCTTACGTGAGATGGATCAGCTTGAGGCCTCGCTCGGGCATGTCGTATCGCAGGATCCGCTTACTGGAATTCTCAATGCTCGTACCTATGCGGCTCGGGTGGCCCAGATTGCAAATGCATCTCCCGATGGTATCCCCGACTTACTCGCGTTACATCTTGATCTTGTGCAGTTTAAGTCTGTAAACGACCAGCTTGGTGATGAGATTGGCGACGAACTCTTGTTCGCCTTTGCCGATCGTATTAAGCGACAGATGGGACCAGAGGATTGTTTTGGGCGACTGGGACCGGATGAATTTGGGCTGGTTTTTGTCGGCCGAGGTCTTGGCGTGGAGACGGCTGGATTCGTAGAGAGGTTTGTGCATTGGGTGCAGAAGCCGCCCATTGAGACAAGCCTCTGGAATGGTGTCCGTATTGGCGTGGCAGATTCTCGGGTCGAAGGCCTACAGGCGAAGGAATTGCTTCTTTCAGCAGCCTGCGCAGTGCGTGCAGCGAAAGTCTTCACCGGTCCTGCATTTGCCTATGCGGGGAAGTCGCCTCAGGCAATTACCTCTGATGCCTCGTAGGGAGTCTGCATGCTTCGAGGACTCTTCGGTGAGAACAAGAAAGATGCGCTCTTACGGGCGAAAGAAGAATTTGAGGCGGTCTGTCGGCTGCAAGGTAACGCTCGTGAGGTACGGGCAGCCCGCATTCGCATGGGTATCCGCTGTCGCGCAGTAATCGACGAGACATTTCTCGAAGGGATCGAGAAATGTGCGGAACACCTTGAGCAGTGCATGGTGGCTGTTATTACGGGAGATCCTCGTCCACCGCTTCCGAAGGCGGGCGCCTTCCAGAAGATCAAGACGATCAATGGGCCGGCCATGGCCTACATTCCGCTTGAAGAGGCCGAAGAGGTGTTTGCGATCGGGGGGCTCTATCAGCGCGAACAGATCTCTGATGCGCAGGCGCTAGAGCTTGTGCAACAGGTTGCCCTTCGTATTTCCGTATTGTTGCAACTCGACCGTCCCATAGAGCCGCTCGAATTTTTAAGTGAGAAGCTCGAGGAGGACCGCGCTGCGCAAGATCTTGCCGCGATACGCGCGACCAAACAGCAACAGTCTTCGTAGTAGGGGCTGTTAGAGTTTCCCGATGCGTGGATCTCGGGGGTCGGGTGGGCCAGCGCCGAGAGTCATTCGGGTTGTCAAAAACTCTGGAAGCCAAGGATTGGCCACCGCCAAGGAGTATTCCAGTAGGGGCCGAAACCAGGCCTTCTGCCATGCGCGATCAGCGGGCAGTGGGGTAAGCGAGATAAGTACCGCCAAGGCAACCGAGATGGCGAGGCCCCTGGTAAAACCAAAGAGCCCGCCAAGAAATCTGTCTACCGCCACGCCACCCGATGCGGTAACCAACTCTTTTAGTGCAAGCCGTACCATTTTTCCCAGTAGGAGCACGAGCAGGACCACACCCACGAATCCGAGTACCTGCGGCAAGGGCTCTGACAAGATTTCTGACAGCGGCGCAGCCGCGTATCCGTAGAGTTTGTAGGCTGCCAGCAGCGCCACGGCCCAGACTGCAACCCCGGTGATTTCTTGCACGAACCCCCGAAGAATTGCCAGCAGCGTGGAGCTCACGAGAACGACGAGCAATAGCCAGTCAATCCAGGTGAGTTCTGCCAGGCCAAGAGCCTCTGTCATGCCAATAAAACTCTCAGCCGAGCTTCTCGGCTAGGTGCGTGCGTCATTGTGGTCGCCCTTTTTTCTTTCTACGAAGTAGGATTCGGTCTGCAGTACCAAAAGTTGAGCATAGGGTGGGTAGCGCCCTCTCGGGGCGCTGCGGGATGGCCTTTCGGCCAGAGCACGCCCTAAGGGTGGGCACGGGAGGCATGGGTGACAGATATTGCGTTGGGCTTCGACCTGGGCGGCACCAAGACCGAGGCGGTCGCCTTGGCGCCCGACGGCCAGGTACTTTGTCGCATTCGCCAGCCTACGCCCGTGCAAGACGGCGCCGAGGCGATTCTTCGCGGTATTGCACAACTACGTGACCGCGTAGCCAGCGTGGTGCGGTCGCAGGGTTTCGACCCCGCCGGGGCCACGATCGGGCTCGGTACTCCCGGATCACTCTCACCCTGGACGCAGCGGCTGAGAAACTCTAATACGCTCTGTTTGAATGGGCTGCTCCTTGCGCAGGAACTCGCATGCGCGCTGGGTCAGCCTTTGGCTATCGAGAATGATGCCAACTGCTTCGCCCTTGCAGAGGCGCTACAGGGGGCAGGGCGTGGCCACGGCGTTGTGTTTGGGGTAATTATTGGCACGGGCTGTGGTGGTGGCCTCGTGCTCGGGGGGCACCTACACACCGGCCAGAACCGGCTTGCAGGCGAGTGGGGGCATACCCAGATTGATCCCGCAGGCCCTGCGTGCTGGTGTGGTCAGCGGGGGTGTCTGGAGGTGTTTGTCTCTGGCGGGGGCATACAGCAGGCCTTTCTCGCGCAGACGGGTCTCCACTGGAGCGCACAGGAGATACTGGACCCATCGCAGACCCACCATGAGGCCGAGCGACTGCGATCTGTTTTCTTTGCGTCGCTGGGCCGAGGCCTGGCGAATCTCTATGGGGTGGTAGACCCGGATGTGGTCGTGCTGGGGGGAGGGCTCTCTAACCTCCCCGGACTGTGTGAGCTACTCGAGCAGGAGGTGTCAGAGAGAATCTTCGGCCGCGAATGGCGGCCGAGTATTGCTCTGAATACCTTGGGCGATTCGGCGGGTGTTATTGGCGCGGCCTGGCTGGGCCGGCAACAACGCCAGTAGTGGCGCCGCTATCCTTGAGCGCGCTGCTGCGGCACCACCTGGAGCTTTTTCTGCGCGTCTTTTGAGTCCGCTTCTGCTTCTGCCGCCAGTTGTTCGCAGAACTGTTTATGGAAGTTTTTGTAGAGATCGCCCGCTTCCACAGCATAGACTTTCAGCAGACTTAAGAGCTTTTCGTCTTCAATAGAGAAGGGGGGCTCATTTTTGGTGCGCGAGAAAAGACCACCCACCCCACCCGATGAGGCGGGTCGCTGCCGAAGCCTAAGGGTTGCTAGGCTGTGGGTAATAAAGATACCTGCGAACTCGGGACTCGCGCCCATGCGGCGGCAAAGCGCGCCTCCGATCACAATGGCACGCCCGAAACGGGTAAAGAGATCGAATACCTGGCCTTCAAGCTGGCTTCTAAACCCGGGATTTCTGAACCAGGGCTCGCGAAAGCGGGTGCATTCCCAGAGGGCGTCGGTCACATACCGGGCGACCCAACGGTTGTAGTCGTTGTCGTTGAGGGATTGGTAGTCACTACCTTCGGCGGGGTCACGTTGCATGATACGTACTCGTAAAAAGTGAGGGTTGGACGGTTACGGTAGAGGAAATTCCTATTTATTGCAACGCCTTAGGAAATCTTTGTGAAATCGCCCTAAGAAAGGGGGGCGCAGGATCCGCAGTCTGCCTGTGACATAATGCGGCTCTGCTCCGGACGCGTAGCTCAGTGGTAGAGCACTGCCTTCACACGGCAGGGGTCACAGGTTCGAACCCTGTCGCGTCCACCAAGAATAACATTCATTTTCAATGGCTTATAAAAATCCAGTCAGGCACATTCTGACCAAAAAGTAGTTAACTCCAGAGTTAACTACTTTTCTGACATTTTCAGGGGCTGTTCAAGGCCAGGGCCTCACCACAAAACGTCGGGTAACCCGACACTTTTTAAGC
>JBEDFV010000109.1:0-8289 GCA_041175005.1 Pseudomonadota bacterium | reverse complement strand
AGTCTGCTTCGGTTATTTGCGATCCTTTTTGGCCGGTCTAGCCCATGACCGGTCGCCTCCTCGCGAAAAGCAGGCACGCTCGTCGGTCGCCCGTTCATGCGCTCCCCGGCCTATCGTGCTTGTTACAGCTTCTCCATCCCAACGATTTACGCTGCCCAACCCGAGGGTCTGCGGGGGTTATTTGCGACGGAACGGAGGTGGAGTCGCAAATCTCTCGCAGGGCCCGAGCGATTGCTACGATTCTCGGCCGGTCTTAACTATGAGCGGGCGCGAGCTTCTTCTTGCTTGCGTAGGATATGTCGCTGAATTTTTCCCGAGGTCGTCATCGGTAACGCATCGATATACTCAATTTCCTTAGGGTACTCATAGGGCGCTAGCCGCTTCCGCACATGGTCTTGTAAGGCTGCTGTCAGCGCATCGCTGGCCTGCTGCCCCTCTGCTAAGACCACATAGGCCTTCACCAGGTTACCCCGTTCTGCATCGGGCTTCGGTACTACCGCCACATTGGCAACGGCCGCATGCCGCAGCATGCAGTTCTCAATCTCGCTGGGGCCAATACGGTAGCCGGCTGATTTGAAGACATCGTCTGCCCGCCCCTCGTACCAGAGATAGCCGGCTTCATCGCACCGGGCGAGATCTCCGGTGCGACACCAGTCGCCGGTAAATTTCTTCTGTGTGCCCTCGGCATTCTTCCAGTACCCTAGAAAGAAGACTGGATCGAAATGCCCATGGACATCCTTTCGATGCACCGCCACCTCACCCGTCTCACCCGCCGGCAATTCCCGGCCTTCCTCATCAATCACCGAAACACGATGGCCTGGATAGGGCCGTCCCATACTGCCCGGCCGTATCGGCCATCGCTGGTACGAATTGCCCACCACATAGTTCATCTCGGTCTGTCCGAACATCTCGTTGACAGGCACACCCAGTCCGTCGGCACAGTACTGCGCCACCACATCGCCCACAAACTCCCCGGCACTCATAATCCCGCGCAGCGCGCCCAGGTCGTAACGGGCGCGCGGGCTTGGGTCGTACTTCATC
This sequence comes from Pseudomonadota bacterium, assembly GCA_041175005.1. Classification (GTDB taxonomy): domain Bacteria; phylum Pseudomonadota; class Gammaproteobacteria; order Burkholderiales; family Burkholderiaceae_A; genus Hahnella. The sequence goes on along the minus strand of JBEDFV010000109.1, from coordinate 7,248 downwards.
ATGGCCTTCAAGGCCGTAGGAAAAATAAAGGTGTGACTCACCTGGTACTGCATGAGCAGTCGAAAGGCGGTCTCGGGGGAGAACCGGCCCTGGTAGCCAAGAATTGACTCTCCAAAGTACAGCGTGGGCAAGAGGGCATCCCAGAGTCCTCCGGTCCAGGCCCAGTCTGCCGGGGACCAGAAGCAGCGCGCCTTGTGCGGATACCAGTTCTGGCTCGCCACAAACCCCGAGAGGTTACCGATCATGGCTCTATGGGGAATGCTCGCGCCCTTCGGTGGTCCAGTAGTACCACTGGTATAGATCAGTAAAGCAGGATCGTCTGCCAGCGTATCTCGCACCTGCGATACCGGCGTCTCGGCCCAGAGCATCGCCATAAATTTCTGCGAAGGAAACCGTGCGCCCACTGACACTATGCGCGCCAAGCAGGGCGCCTCCTGTCGAAGTGCCTGTAGGCGCTGCTCGCCCTCGTCATCGGTGATGGCCACCTTGGCCTCGCTGTCTTGCAGTCGATACACAAGCGCCTCTTCCCCAAACAACATCGACAGCGGCACTGCCACCGCGCCCAGTACATAACAAGCCAGATGGGCCATGGCTGTCTCGGGTCGCTGCGGCAACACGATGGCAACCCGATCGCCCGGGCCAACACCCTGGGCAGACAATAGCGCCGCCAGCCGCAACGAGAGATCCCAGAGGGCCTTATACGAGAGTTGCTGCGGGGCAATGGCGGTGCCTTCGTAATAAATGGCCACCTTCGCGGCCCGCTTGGCATGGTTGGCCCATCGTTCGCCACAGACCTGCGCAATGTTGAATCGCTGTGGGACGGCCCACCGAAAATCTCGATAGAGATCGGCATACTGGTCGCCCGATGAGGAGCGGCTAGGGCGCACCGCGCGCTCCGTATCGATTCTTGTCACGGGTAACTCCTGTGCGTCGTGTATTTCTGAAAGGTAGAGGGGTGGTAGTAGGCAGGGCTCAGGCGTGCAATGCAGAGGCCTAAGAGGTCTAAGAGGCCTTCGCTGACTTAGGAACGCGCCCCATGAGAAAGAACTCAGGATTCGGACGCATGCCTGTACCGCTTGCCAAGCGATTGCTCATAGCAAAAAAGGCCGTGATCGCCGTGATGTCCCAGAGTTCTTCCTGGGTGAGACCCGCCGCCTGCGCGGCCTGGCGATCAGCCTCCTCGATGCCTGCAGAATTGGTAACCACCTGCATTGCAAAATCCAGTATGGCCCGTTCTCGCGGGCTAATATCGGCCTGCTTGTAGTTAATTGCTACCTGGTCTGCGAGCAGTGGCCGCTTTGCGCGAATCCGCAGAATGGCGCCATGGGCCACAACACAATACTGGCAATGGTTCAGACCCGAGGTGGCCACCACAATCATCTCGCGCTCGGCAATCGACAGCGGACCCTCCCCTTCCATTAGCGCATCGTGATAAGCGAAAAACGCGCGAAACTCCGCAGGACGTCGGGCGAGCACCCGCATCACATTCGGCACAAAGCCCGCCTTCTCATACACCGCCTGCATACGGGCCTGAATATCTTCGGGCAGAGCTTTCATATCAGGAATGGGGTAGGCACAGACTGCGGGGTCTACGGCACCCGTATGGGAGGCCGAAGCGGTCATCGCCGCAGGGTCGCGGGCCGGTGTAATCGAAGCGGCATGGGTCGCCATCGCAGAAGTCTCCTCTTGTATTTGTCGTGCGGCCATTGAACCTCCAAGCAGCTAGGCCCGTCAATGGCAAGGATCCCGGGGCCAGACGGAGAGCGCTAGGGTATTCTTTAGCCCAGATGCAAGACGCCCCTGTTCCCTCGCCGTGCACTTCGGTCTGTAGCCTCTCTCCAGAGACAGGCTACTGCCTGGGGTGTCTTCGTACCATCGATGAGATCGCCCGCTGGGGTCAGATGACCAATACCGAGAAGCGTGCCGTGGTCTCCCAGCTAGATACGCGGCGTGAACACCAGCCCGCAACCAAAGGCCCGAAATAGCTTATGAGTCATCAGGGAGACGCCGCCCACATGCTGCCCGCCTCGATGGTCTTCATTGAACGTGACTGGCTCTCGAGCAACCAGGTCGTATTTCACGACAGCCCAGGACAAGCAAGCCTTGTCGATACGGGATATATCAAGCACAAGGGCCTGACAGAACGGCTTGTCGATCATGCCTGCGCCGGTCGATCGCTGCAGCGCATTGTAAATACCCACCTACACTCCGACCACTGCGGGGGTAACCGGCTGCTTGCTGACAAACACCCCTGCGACATTCTCGTACCCGAGGCATCGTTTGATGCCGCCCGCCAATGGAATGAAGCAGCATTGAGCTTTCATGCCACAGGCCAACGGTGTGATCGGTTTACCCCCACGCAGCCCATCGCCCCTGGGCAGCTCCTTACGCTTGGCGGACTCCCCTGGCGGGTTTATGCCGCGCCTGGGCACGATCCAGAGTCGATCGTTCTGTTTCAAGAGGAGCACCGAATCCTAATCTCGGCCGATGCCCTCTGGGGCGATGGCTTTGGCGTAATCTTCCCAGAGCTTGCTGGTGAGAGCGGCTTTGCCGAACAAGAGGCCATTCTGGAGGTCATCCGAAGTCTACAGCCCTCGCATGTCATTCCAGGCCATGGACCCCTATTCTCAGATGTCGGCGCTGCGCTCGAACGCGCAGAGGCACGTCTTGCCTTTCTGCGCTCTCAGCCCCAGAAGCATGCGCAGTATGCACTCAAGGTACTCGTGAAGTTTCTGATGCTAGACCGTGAAGTCGTGAACACAGAAGATTTTGTGACCCATCTCTGCGGGGCGCAGGTGCCCCAGAACGCCTGCCGCATTCTGAACACGTCTGTGAAGAACGGGCTGCAGTCCGCTATCGACAGCATGGTGCGGGCGGGTCAACTCTTTACGTCCGCGCACGGCCAGACACTGTCTGCGCACCCGCTTGAGGCCACAGGCTTAAATACGGCCTAACGCGTGGCCAATGTCTGACTGGAAAATACCGTCTGCGCCTGCGCCACAGCCACAACCTTTACCGGAAGCCGTGGGGGCCTCTGTAAGAGCGCTCCTAATCCAGTAGACCCACGCAGAAGCAAACAATCGGTGAGGTCTGCCTGCGCAGATGAAGAACCCATCGCGCCCAAGGGCCGTAACGTCTCTAATCTAAGCGCACCTAATGATGCTGCATCCGTCACAGCGCAGCCACGCCACCAGGCCAGACTTCGTGCGAGCAAGGGGCCAGCCAACGGGACATGCAGAGGCAGACCGACCGAGACCTGCAGCTGAATAACCCCAGCATCGAGAAACGACTGGCCAGAGCTGCGTCCTACCGCAAGCCCTCCGCCCGGTGATGGTGTGACAACACCGGATCGTGGGGACGGAAAAGCGCCTGCAAGCCACTGCGCGGGGGGCACCGCCTGCTCGGCGCCTTGCCCCCAGTCGGCAAGCGTGGCCGGGCTCGGCGAGAGTAAGCTCCACCGAATCCAGCCCTCGGCCTTCCCGCGTAGATAGTGCAGCTGCCCCCGCACCGTGGCAGCGGCAAGATCATCTAGACCCGGCGCGTTCTGCTGTGGGGAGACACCTAAGAGTGGCAAGAGGCCGCGACGCAGTCCTGTATCTATTGCTGCAGCGGTCACCCGTCCTGCAGCCGCTGCCCTAACCGCCTCTGCAGCCGCGTAGCCCACTACCAAGCGTCCATGGGCTAGGAGAATAAGCTGCACCACTAGCAAGCCGAGCAAAAGAACAATCGGTGCTGCAATGAGCGCTTCGACCATCGCCATCCCCGAAGGGGCCATCTTGGTCGTCTGCGCCTGCGATACGCAGCGCGGTAGAGACTGAACGGTAAGGGCCACAAGTCGGTCAGTGGCCCGCCGCTCTGGCAGACAGGCAAGATCAATCTCAAGAACCGAATGGGCTCTGGGATGCCGATAAATGCGTCCCCATTGCGAAACCCGCCACGACAAAACGCGACCGTCGTCGGCTAGAAAAACAATGCAGAGTGGCCTACGCGTCCAGAAGGTATGCACCGTGGCGCACCCTGGGAACCAGACGGCACCCTTTCGACCCTGTGGGCCATGAATACCCAGTAACCGATGAAGAAATTTTGTGGCGACGCCCACTGCGAGGCTGGGGGGAACGACGGCAGTGATTGTCATACCCCGGCCCCAAGCGATTCGGTGAGCTTCACCAAGAGGGGCGCAAGTAAGACGATAAACGTGCATGGAAAAATACAGCATACAAGGGGCCCCATGAGCTTTACGGGGGCCTTCATGGCGCGCTCTTCTATCTGCAGTTGGTAGAGACGTCGCGCCTGGGAAGACTGGGCACGCAGAATTTTTCCCATGCTCAAGCCTGCCTGGTCCGCCACGAGTACCAGCGCGCCAAACTGCTGCACGACGGGTAAAGGCAGGGCATTTTGTAGTCGCATCACTGCCGCAGGCTTTGATCCACCGGAGCGCAGTTCTGCGGCAAAAAGCGAAAGGCTGCGCCGCCACCGCTGTGATGGTCCATCCGCAGCCCTCTGGGCGGAAAGCCCCATCGCATGGGCAAAAGACTGGCCAGCCTCTAAAGACAGGGCTAGCCCATCGAGCACGGCCGGAAATCCCCGTTGTGCCTTATCGCGTTCTGACGCCACCGCACCACGCATCCAGAGATCAGGCAGAACATACCCGAGCACTGGAAGGACCATTCCTGAAAATAAACGCGCAGCCATCCAGGAGGCTTCATCGAAATCTGGTGCAAAGCCAAGCAGCTGCAATCGTCCGCGTAGGCTCGGATCAGGCCGCACAACGGGAGCAAGCCAAGGCCGCACTCGCTGGCAGAATCGGATGAGACCGTCCCGCATGACTTCGGCTGGGCCATTAGCGCGAACGGCGCTGAAAAGCCGTCCCCATTTTTCGAGCTGTAAGAGACCTGGTATCTGTCGTAAGACATACCAGGTAACCCCCACGACAGACAGGCCAAAGAGCACCGAAGAGAAAATGATGCCGAAATCACTCATGGTCTAGACCTCAAAGCGGACAATGCGACGCACCCAGAGCGCGCCTACCAATTCAAGCGCCCCCATAAAGGCCACAAGACTTAAACCCAGTGGTGTCTGGAAGAAGAATTCGGAGACAAACGGGTCTAGGGCACTCGTTGCCAAGAAGAGTAAGGGCGGCATCGCCAGCATGATTAAGGCCTGCAGTCGCCCCTGTGCCGTGAGAGCCGCAGCCTTTGCCTGCAGGGCAATCTGCTGACGAAACGACTCTCCCAGACGCATCAGTGCCTCTGCCAGATTGCCCCCAGTCTGGGCCGAGAGCCGCACACAGAACGCAAGGTCATGCACCACCGGCATCTGAGACCTCTGGGCCCAGAATGCAAAGGCCTGCTCGGTTGTGTGGCCAAGCCGAATGTCGCGCAATACCTGATGCAGTTCAATGCGCATGGGGCCTTCCATGGCCTGCTCGGCCCGGGCAATGGCTGTGCGCAGAGAGGACCCGGACTGCAGCGAGGCAGAAATGAGATCGCAAAACTCCGGGATCGCCCGCTGCAAGAGCTTCTTCTTACGGATATTGAGTCCACGCAAAATGGTGGGAATCACAACCAAAGCAAGCAAGGCGGCCACGGGGACCACGAGCCATGTCTGCAGCACAAGATAAAGGATGGTCGCCAAAAAACACCCCGCGGCGAATAAAACTACCCGGAGTGCCTGGGGCTTAAGGTAGCGATGATGCTGCTCAAATGCCTGGCGTAAAACACCCTCTTGGCGAGAGAAAATTACGCCGAGTCGTGGGGCTGCCCAGACCACCAGAAATGCCACAGAGAGCCCCACCAACAGATGCTGAAGGCCATAGATCATCGTGTGCTCCAGTTGAGAATATCTGGACTAGGCTCTGCAAGCGCATGGTTGATATACCGCCCTTCTGACCAGCTAAAGAGCGTCTCAAGTTGCAGTACGCCCGACTCCAGCCCCGTGACGGCGCAGATCTGCTGCACCCGACGGCCGCCATGGCCCGAGCGCTGCTGATGTACCACCAACTGAATAGAAGCAGCAATCTGCTCACGAATGGCCTTTAAGGGTAGATCAAAGCCCGCCATGAGCACCATGACCTCGATGCGTGCTAAGGCATCGCGTGGGGTATTGGCGTGTACGGTGGTTAATGAACCCTCATGTCCGGTGTTCATAGCCTGCAGCATGTCGAGCGCCTCACCACCCCGACACTCGCCCACCACAATACGATCCGGTCGCATACGCAGGGCATTACGCACGAGGTCACGAATGGTGATGGCGCCTTGCCCCTCCTGGTTGGGCTCCCGCGCCTCCAATGCAACCAGATTCGGCGCCTCCAGGCGAAGTTCTGCTGCGTCCTCAATGGTGATTAACCGCTCATGGGAAGGAATCGTGCGAGCGAGCGCCTTGAGCAATGTCGTCTTGCCCGAGCCCGTACCTCCTGTAACGACGATGTTACGTTTGGCAGCCACGGCTTCGGTGAGGAAGTCACGCATTTCCTCACTCAGAGCCCCTCGCGCGCAGAGGCCCTCAAGGTCGATGGTGGCGTGTGAGAAGCGCCTGATCGTAAGGCTGTGGCCCTCTATTGCGGGCGGTGACAAGACAGCATTCACACGAGATCCATCGGGTAGGCGCCCATCGGCCATGGGGCTACCATCATCAATACGCCGTCCAAGTGGCAGGAAAATACGCTCAATGACGCGGCGCAACCCATCTGCTCCCGAGAATACGAGCCCACTTGGCTGACACAGGCCCTGCTTTTCAATGAAGATCTGCGACGGGCCATTGACCATAATTTCGGAAACCTCGCCGTCTTGCATGAGCCGTTCAATAGGGCCAAATCCCACCAACTCAGCAACCAGGTCAAAACAAAACGCCCGCGCTGCCTCCGCAGGCATATCGCTGAGTTCGCTGGCAAGCTCAGACTCAATAAGGGCCAGGGTCTCGTCCCGCAGCGCCTTATCGGACATCTCGCCCCAGTCTCTCCGGCGTGAATCGAGCACGCTGCGCAGTCTCTGCACGGCGGTCTCCATAGAAACCCCGGCAGCAGTTGTCGGCGCCTGTGCTGAGGAGACAGCGATTTCGGCAGTCTGTAGCGCCGCGGCAGGCGCCTTATTGGGCGCAGCGGGAAGATCAATTGCATCGACCCGAAAACGCCACCGACCACAGGCGATCTCATCGCCCGCCGACAGGGGTCCATAGTCATGCACAAGTCTGCCATTGACCCGTGAGCCCGCCAGAAAGCCCTGGTCGGCCACAAAGTAGCCGCCCGCGCGC
>JBEDFV010000108.1:0-4378 GCA_041175005.1 Pseudomonadota bacterium | reverse complement strand
GCGTAGAAGGGCGTGTGATCGAGTACCACGACGACACTCTCGCCCTCTTGGGCAGAGGGACGCTGGGCGCCCTCCACGTAGATGGCGGTAACCGTGCCCTCTGCCTCGAGCCTCTCATAGCCGACAAAGTCGGTGGCAACGCCCTCGTAGGCCAGACCTGCGCCAGACTTAAACTTACTCGCCGCGCGCGCCTGGTCGCGTTGACGGCCCATCGCCGCCTCAAAACCTGATTCATCGACCGTAAGCCCCTTTTCCCGGCAGACATCGGCGGTGAGGTCGAGCGGAAAGCCAAAGGTGTCGTAGAGCATAAAGGCAGTCTGGCCATCGAGTGCTTGTCCTGTCTGGAGCCCCTGAACGGCCTCCGACAGAATCGCCATCCCCTTCTCAAGGGTCTCGCCGAATCGCTCCTCCTCTTGCTTTAGCAGGTCCGTGACGCGAGCCTGTGCCTTGGCAAGTTCTGGGTAGGCCGCGCCCATCTCTTGCACAAGCGTGGCAACCAGCTGGTGGAAAAACGGCTGTGCCTGGCCCAGCTTGTGGCCATGACGCAGCGCGCGCCGAATAATACGCCGCAGCACATACCCCCGGCCCTCATTACCAGGAATGACGCCATCGACGATCAGAAAGCTGCAGGCACGAATATGGTCAGCGATTACGCGTAGCGAGGGATTGTTCAGATCGGCACACCCCGTAGCCTGTGATGCCGCGCGAATCAGTGTCTGAAAAAGATCGATCTCGTAATTGCTGTGCACGTGCTGGAGGACGGCAGCAATGCGTTCTAAGCCCATGCCGGTATCCACACAGGGTTTGGGCAAGGGCGTGAGGGTACCGGAGGCATCGCGGTCAAACTGCATGAAGACCAGATTCCAGATCTCGATGTATCGGTCGCCATCTTCCTCAGGAGACCCCGGAGGCCCTCCCCAGACATCTGGCCCATGGTCATAAAAAATTTCACTACAGGGTCCGCAGGGCCCGGTGTCTGCCATCTGCCAGAAGTTGTCACTGGCGTAGCGCGCACCCTTGTTGTCACCAATACGCACGATGCGATCTGTTGGCACGCCAATCCGGTCGCGCCAAATACCGTAAGCCTCATCGTCTTCGGCATAGACGGTCACCCAGAGCTTCTCTTTCGGCAGTCGATAGACCTCGGTAAGGAGTGTCCAGGCGAATCGAATGGCGTCTTGTTTGAAGTAATCGCCAAACGAGAAGTTGCCAAGCATTTCAAAAAACGTGTGGTGCCGTGCGGTGTAGCCCACGTTCTCAAGGTCATTGTGTTTGCCGCCCGCTCTCACACTGCGTTGCGACGAGGTGGCCCGCCTGTAGGGGCGCTGCTCTTTTCCTAAAAAGGTGTCTTTGAACTGCACCATGCCGCTATTGGTGAAGAGCAGGGTGGGGTCGTTGGCGGGCACCAGCGGGCTTGAGGGGACCACGGTGTGGCCCTGCTGGGCAAAGAAGTCCAGAAACTTCTGACGGATTTCGGAGACGGAGAGTGTGGAGGTGCTGTCCATTGTGATCGCAAGGAGGAGAGTCAGAAAACCGCAAGTTTACGGGAACGCGGGGTATTCCAGGGTGGGCCAAGCCCAGCAGGGAAGGCATACTTAACCCTGTTTTCCTCTCTTCCTACGGAGTCTTTCCTCATCATGGCGAGTATCAATACAAAAACATACGAATCCTCCACGGCGACCAAGGTTGCCTTTCTCGGTATGGGCGTCATGGGTCTTCCCATGGCGGGCCATCTGGCGAAGGCCGGTCACAGTGTCACCGTTTATAACCGCAGCCCCGAGAAGGCCAAGGCCTGGGTGGCCGAGTTCGGGGGGCGGGCTGCCGCCACCCCACGCGAGGCCGCCGAGCAGGCCGACATTGTCTTTTGTTGTGTTGGCAACGACGACGACCTGCGTAGCGTGGTCTTGGGCGAACAGGGGGCCTTTGCGGGCATGAAAAAAGGCAGCCTTTTCGTGGATCACACCACCGCCTCTGCCCATGTGGCCCGTGAACTCAACAGCCTCGCTCAGGGCCAGGGCCTGTATTTTCTCGATGCACCCGTATCGGGCGGTCAGGCCGGTGCCGTGAACGGCCTCTTAACGGTCATGGTCGGCGGAGACACGGCCCAGTTCGAGCGGGCCAAGCCTGTGGCGATGGCCTTTTCCCGGGCCTTCACCCGTATTGGCGAGGCGGGTGCCGGTCAGCTGGCCAAGATGGTTAATCAGATCTGTATCGCAGGCCTGGTGCAGGGCCTGTCCGAGGGCGTGGCCTTTGGCATGAAGGCCGGTCTGGATATGAAGCTTGTGCTAGAAGTCATCGGCAAGGGCGCAGCGCAGTCTTGGCAGATGGACAACCGCGGGAGCACTATGGTCGATGGCAAGTTCGATTTTGGGTTTGCGGTCGATTGGATGCGTAAGGACCTCGGGCTCTGTATGGAGGAGGCGCGCCGCAATGGGGCCCATCTACCCGTCACTGCCTTGGTGGATCAGTTCTATTCGGACGTCCAAGCCCAGGGAGGCCGCCGCTGGGATACCTCGAGCCTAATCACCCGACTCACCAAATAATCCGGCGGGGAGGTCCCACGCCTGCTCTGTACACTAGTGGTATGGCTGTTTTTACTGCGCTAGAGCGAGGCGATCTCGAAAGCCTGCTTCTCCATTACGACCTGGGTACCCTCGAGCATTTCGAGGGTATCTCTTCGGGTATCGAAAACACCAACTATTTTGTGTGGGTCACGCGGGCTGGCGTTTCTGAGCCCCCAAAGAAGATTGTCCTCACCCTCTTTGAGCGTCTTTCAGCAGTACAACTGCCGTTTTACCTCGCGTTGATGCGCCACCTGGCATCGCACGGGGTTCCTTGTCCGGCCCCTTTTCTCACGCGTCAGGGCGCCCTTTTTTCCCAAGCCAAGGGCAAGCCTTCGGCATTTGTGGAGTGCCTACCAGGAAGCGATGTCGTGGCGCCTAGGCCTGTCCATTGCGCGCTGGTTGGTGATGCACTTGCCCGCGCCCATCTGGCGGGCCGGGATTTCCCGCTCGAGCAGCCCAATCTGCGGGGGCTCGCCTGGTGGAAAGAGGTTGTCCCCGCCATCGTGCCGCATATCTCGGGCCCAATGGCGACCCTTCTACAAGAAGAACTTGCGGCCCAGTCTGCCTTTGCTGAGTCTGCCCTCTATCGTGGCCTGCCGCGCGGCCCAGTGCATGCCGACTTGTTTCGAGACAATGTCTTGTTTTATCAAGATCCGAAGACTGGTGGCCCCATGCTCGGTGGGCTGATCGATTTCTACTTTGCGGGTACAGACACCTGGCTCTTTGACCTGGCCGTGGTTGTCAATGACTGGACAGTTGAGCCCACAGACCCCGCTACAGGTGCAGGGGCCAGTGCCCGCTTTAGCGCTGCCCGAGATCAAGCATTGCTTGCCGCCTACGCGCAGCACCATCGCTTCTCAGAGCCCGAGCGTGCTGCATGGCCCTGGATGCTGCGGGCGGCCGCTTTTCGTTTCTGGGTTTCACGTCTTTTTGACTGGTATCTGCCCCGCCCTGCCCAGATGCTCACCCCCAAGGACCCCACCCATTTCGAACGGATCCTTCGGGCCCGAATCGACCAACGCGATGCAGTCGCGCGCCTGCCATGAAGATGCTCGATGCCCCCCTTATTCTTCCGAGTCGCTTTGGACAGGCCTGGCTACTCGATGGATTTCGCCTGTTCCATCGGCAGCCGCTGGTCTGGTTTTTGACTCTTTTTGCCTACTGGGCCGGACTGGTGATCCTTGCCATGATCCCCGTGCTCGGACTCATACTCCCCCTGATTCTGTCGCCCGGGCTTTCCTTCGGATTCGTTGCCCTAGCGCGTGCGGTAGACCGTAGGGACCTGCCGATGCCCCTGCTGCTGCTCTCAGGTTTTCGAAGCCCGAAGGCCAAGCCTCTTGTGCAACTCGGCATGGTCTATTTCGCAGGGCTACTGCTGGTGCTGGGGGTGGCTTGGATGGCCGATGGCGGCTTTCTTGCCCGCACGATGACCGAGAGCCCCTCTGACCTTGCCGACCCCGAGGTCACCCTAGAGTCGGGGGTGCGCATCGGCCTAGTCTTCGCTCTTCTTGCCTATATTCCTGTGCTGATGGCCTTCTGGTTTGCGCCACAGCTTGTGGTCTGGAAAGACTTCCCCGTCGGCAAGTCGCTCTTTTATTCGTTCTTTGCGGTCTGGAGAAACCGGGCGGCTTTTTTTCGGTATGGGCTGGCATGGACACTTCTCATCGTGGCGATTAGTCTCGTGGTCTCGCTTTTTGCCGAGGTCACGGGCGCCGAGCCACGCATGATTTTTACTGCCGTCATGCCGATTTCGCTGGTCTTAATTGCGGTGGCGCAGGGCTCCTTCTATGCCAGTACGCGGGATGTCTTTGAGG
>JBEDFV010000107.1:0-5700 GCA_041175005.1 Pseudomonadota bacterium | reverse complement strand
CGGCCTGCGAGGACGGCGAGTCTGCCAAGGGCCCCTGCATAGGAAGGGGGGAAAGCGGCGCACGCGGCTGAGACATAAGAAGAGCTCCAGATCGAGATAAGGCGGACGCGTATTATGCGCACCCCAGGACAACCTGAACCGAAAAATGTCTCGCTTTCCCGCTTTCTTTCTGAGATTTAAATAGGGTCAGAACAACATTCTCTTGGTAAGTCCGAGGTACTAGAAAAAAAGCGGGACATCAAAATCCCTCCTCTTTTTCGGGGCTGCGGTCGATCCGAGGACGACCCCGAGGCCGACGCAGCCAGGCCTGTCGCTCCTCCTCCTCAAGCGACTGCCAGACAGCTGCGCTTAAGACCGGTCGTCCCTGGGACAGGCCCCGCTGCATAGCCTCCAACAAATCTGGCCCCAGCGGCCGCTCAGACAGGGCCGTGTAGGCCGCCTCGCGCTCAAACGGCGTGTTGCCCAAGGCCCAATAACTCTCTAATGCGCGAAAGGCCCCAGGACTCGGCGCAGGCCGTATTCCCCGCAAGACCCCAGCGCTCGACCAGAGCCAGTCTTGGGAGTGCTCACAGAAGCCCTGGCGGGCAGGGAGCGATTCCATCCAGTGGGCAACCGAGAGCCCGTAGGCCTGGCTGTCGATCCAGTAGCTGCGATAGCGACCATCCCAGGGCGAGCCGGAACGCCGCCACCGTCGGTTAAAGCCACGGACGTAGCGTCGACCCAGCTGCTGCATCACGCTGGAGAGCGCATCCGGACGCTGGGGCGTTACCAGCCAATGGGCCTCGCGGTCTAGTACCGACCAGGCGTGGACCCAGAGCCCTCGGCCCAGGGCCGCCTGCATAAAGACTGCGATGTAGTCGGAACGGTCCTGACCATCAAGGCAGAACGCCGTACCGGCGTGCCCACGCTGGCAGAGGTGGTAGCACCGGCCAGCCTGGGCCGAGCGAGCGCGCCGTGGCATAACAATCGCTAACTCTGACCGGGCCCAGGCGTTTAACCTGTCCCGCCCACAGCCGCAATGGTCTCGGCGACCCGGTCAGAGGCGACCGCCCGCAACTCGGCCTGGCCTAGCCCCTGAAGCAGCACATAGCGAATCTCGCCACCCTCGGCCTTCTTGTCATGGGCCATGGACGCCAGATACTGGGATGCGGGCCAGGCGGGCGCGCGGGTCGGTAGCTCGGCCCGCGCAATAAGCGCCACCAGCCGGTTCTGGTCCTCCACGCCAAGCTGACCCAGGCGCGCTGACAGATCGGCCGCCATCACCATGCCGCAGCCCACAGCCTCCCCATGCAGCCAATGGCCAAAGCCCAGCCCCGCCTCTATGGCATGGCCAAAGGTATGACCGAAGTTGAGAAGCGCCCGCAGCCCAGCCTCGCGCTCATCAGCGGCCACCACCTGGGCCTTAATCGCACACGACCGCTCCACCGCGAAGGCCAGGGCTTGCACATCGCGTGCCATCAGCGCATCCATCGCCCCCTCGAGCCAGTCGAAAAAACCGCGGTCCAGGGCAGCGCCGTACTTGATAATTTCGGCCAGACCGGCGGAGAACTCCCGGCGCGGAAGCGTTGCCAAGACATTTAAGTCAATGAGCACAGCCCGGGGCTGGTAGAAGGCGCCAATCATGTTCTTACCCAGTGGGTGATTGATCGCAGTCTTGCCCCCCACCGACGAGTCCACCTGAGACAAGAGTGTGGTGGGCACCTGTACAAAGGGGATACCCCGCTGATAACAGGCGGCTGCAAAGCCCGCCATGTCGCCCACCACCCCGCCGCCAAGTGCCACCAAGGTGGCCTTACGCTCAATATGCCGAGACATGAGTCCATCCATGATCTGCATAAAGCTCTCGATGGTCTTATAGGCCTCGCCGTCCGGGAGCACGATCTCAGAGACCTCACGCCCCTGGCCCTCAAGCACCCCGCGCACCACCGAGAGGTATAGCGGTCCCACCACGTCGTTGGTCACCACCACGACCTGACGCGTACCCACCATGGACTTCCAGAGGGTCTCGTTCCCCAGAAGGCCAGAGCCAATGTAAAGGGGGTAACTCCGTTCGGCCAGACTCACCTCCAGGCAGTGATGCAGCACGCCTGGTCCGTCACCGAGCAGCGCCCGCGACTGGGCCGGCTGCGCAGCAGCAGAGGCAAGGACAGAAGCCTGAGAGGCCGTCACGGCAGTCACATCAGGAACCGGTGGCAGAGAGATCATGGCCTGTCTTTCGGGGGGTTCGCGGAGAAAGCGCAACGATACCCTGCTCGGTCAGGCCCTTTTCGATCTGGGACAAGACCTGCCCCAGGGAGCCCCGCGTGCTGCAGACCACGAGATCGGCCAATGATCGATAGACCGGGTCACGCTCTCGGTAGAGCCGCTCTAGAGTGGCCTTCGGATCAGGCGACTGGGCGAGCAGGGGCCGAGACTGATCAGACTTTAGTCGCTGCCAGAGCTGACGCGGATCCGCATCCAGATAGACCACAAAGCCGCGCTTCAGGAGCGGCCGGTTGGCCTCTGTCATGGGAGCACCGCCCCCGGTGGTTACCACCTGGCCCTCCGAGGCCATCACCTCTTCAATGACTCTTGTCTCCCGCCGACGAAAGCCCGCCTCGCCCTCTAACTCGAAAATAACCGGAATGGACGCGCCGCACCGCCGCTCAATCTCGTGATCGGTATCGATGGCAGGCCAGCCGAGCCTCTGGGACAGGCGCCGCCCGATGGTGGTCTTTCCGGCACCCATGAGCCCAATGATGACGATTGCGGTGCGCTTGGGAGGATTCATGGTTTTTTAGTCTAACAGGCGATAATCGGCCTGTTTATGCGTCCCGTTCTGCGAATCCTCGCCCTCCCCTTTGTCGCCCTCCCCCTTCTCGGGCTACTGAGCCTTGCAGCCCTCTTTGTGATGGCGATGAGCCTTGCCACCTCGCGGCTTCCCGAGGTCGAGGCCCTGGCCGATTATCGGCCGAAGGTGCCGCTGCGGGTCATGACCGCCGACGGTGTGCTGATTGGCGAATTTGGCGAAGAACGCCGCAGCGTGGTCCGCGTCGCGCAGGTGCCTAAGGTCCTAATCGACGCCATCCTCGCAGCAGAAGACGAGCGATTCTTCGAGCACTCCGGCATCGACCCCATGGGCATTCTGCGTTCGGCCAGCACCAACATCATGACAGCAAGCAAGGCCCAGGGCGCCAGCACCATCACCATGCAGGTGGCCCGCAATTTCTATCTGTCGACCGAGAAGACATTCACACGCAAGATCTTTGAGGTGCTGCTGGCCTTAGAGATCGAACGCAAGCTCAACAAAAATCAGATCCTTGAGCTCTACCTGAACCAGATCTTTCTAGGCCGCCGTGCATATGGCTTTGCGGCCGCGGCGCAGATTTATTTTGGCAAGCCCATTCAGAAGCTCACGCTGGCCGAATCGGCCATGCTCGCAGGCCTGCCCAAAGCGCCCTCGGCCTTCAACCCCGTCGTTAATCCGCGCCGCGCCAAGGTACGCCAGGAATATGTACTGGGTCGCATGCTCAAACTTGGTCTCATCACCGAGCCGCAGTTTCGTCGGGCCGTACTTGAAAATATTCGGGTCGTCGGCCGCAGTGACGACTACAGCATCAATGCCACCTACTTGGCCGAAATGGTGCGTATTCAAATCGTCAACCAGTTTAGAGAAGAGGCTTACAACCGCGGCCTTACGGTCTTCACGACAGTGCGGGCCGATGAGCAGCGCGCCGCCTACCAGGCACTGCGCGCCGGGCTTATTGAGTACGACCGTCGATTTGGCTGGCGAGGGGCAGAGGGGCAGATCGAGCTGCCTGAAGACAGCGAGGCCCAGCAAGACGCCATCGACGATGCATTAAGCGAGCGTGCCGACAGCGATGGACTCTTTACCGCCGTGGTCACGCAGATCGACAAAGACCGGGTGCTGGTGATGCGCAGTCAGGGTCGGCAGTTCTCCATCACGGGCGATGGCCTGAAGTTTGCCCAGCGTGGCCTGGCTGCCAATGCACCCCAGGCACTAAAGATTCGGCGTGGCTCCGTGGTGCGCATGGGATTGATGTCAAGCGGCGAATGGGAGATTACGCAGCTTCCAGAAGTCGAAGGCGCCTTCGTGGCGCTTCACCCCGAGACGGGTGCCATTCGTGCCCTCGTCGGCGGATTCGACTTTGCGCGCAGTAAGTTCAATCATGTGACCCAGGCCTATAGACAACCGGGTTCCACCCTGAAGCCTTTTGTTTACGGGGCGGCACTTGAGAAAAACTTTTCGCCCGCCACGCTGGTGAACGACGCGCAGGTGAGCTTCGATCCGGGCGAGACAGGCGGCCTGCTCTGGGATCCGAAGAACTACGATGGCACCTACGAGGGGCCTATGACATTGCGCCAGGCGCTGGCGAAATCAAAGAATATGGTCTCCATTCGCCTGGTGCATGCCATTGGACCCCGATTTGGTCAGAGCTATCTGAGCCGCTTTGGCTTTGAGGCGGAAAAGAATCCCCCCTACCTGACCCTGGCCCTTGGTGCCGGCAGTGTCACCCCTTTGCAGATGGCTACCGGCTATGCCGCGATTGCCAACGGTGGCTTTCGAGTCACCCCCTACTTTATCGACCGCGTGATTGACGACAACGGCGAGCTGCTCAGCCGCGCGGAGCCGGCCCGTGCGGGTGGCGAGGCCCCTGCCATTCTCGACCCCCGGCATGTCTATATTCTGAACAGCATGCTGCAGGACGTGATTCGCAGTGGCACCGGACGCAAGGCCCTGTCGCTCGGACGCAGCGACCTTGCGGGAAAAACCGGCACCACCAATGAGGCCCAGGACGCCTGGTTTGCCGGCTACCACCCACAGATGGCCGCTGTGGCCTGGGTGGGCTTTGACCAGCCCCGATCTCTCGGCGAACGAGAGACGGGCGGCGGCCTTGCCCTTCCCATATGGATTTCGTTTATGGCAGAGAGCCTTAAAAAGGTGCCGGTCTCACAGATGCCCGTGCCGCCCGGCATTATTCGGGTCGGCAATGAGATCTACACAGCAGAGAGTGCACCCGGCGTCGGCGTGCGCACCCTTGGTCTGGAAGACCCGATTCCCTTGCCCGGTATCGAGACGCCCGCCTCAGGCGGCAGCCAGCCCGGGGAGGCTCGCCAATAGTCGGGCGTGACGCACAAAGACCTCCTCAAAGACACCGTGGCCGCGGGTGTCCGTCCAGCCACCGTCTTTGAACACAAAGTGATGCGCGCCCTCGATCGAGGCGAGCCACAATTGTTGGGTGGGCGCCTGGGCATTGACGATGATCTTCTGGCCTGACTCAAACTCGGTCTCAAGGACCGGCCCATGACGACCAGTTTCTAAGACAAGGTCGTGGTCGTTATTCCAGGCATCCACCCGTGACTCGATCCAGACAAATGCCTGGTCGACTTTTTCCAGATACTCCGTTTCGGTCATACTCCAGCCTTCTCTGAGAAGAATCCTGACTGCATTGTCTATGAAGGGCACGTTTCTTTCCGGCAATCCCGCACCCCGTACTGCCCTATGGACTGCCCGCGCGTGGCGCCATCAGGGGTTTGTATGTTGCTGCTTGGCCATTGGACTGCTGTCGATCGTGGGGTGCGGCCAGAAGGGCCCCCTCACGCTGCCCCGGCCCGAGTTGCAGCTACCGGCCCCAAATAACGCACCGCCGGCAGAGCCCACACAGCCAGAAGCGCTCACGCCTCCGATGCCCCCCAAGG
>JBEDFV010000106.1:0-3139 GCA_041175005.1 Pseudomonadota bacterium | reverse complement strand
CCTTGGTACGCGGCATCCTGCGGGCCTTGGGCATAGAAGGCCGTATTAAGAGCCCGAGTTTTGCCGTGGCTGAGACCTATCTGGTCGGGCAGATGCAGTGCGCCCACCTCGACCTCTTCCGTCAGACCGACCCCACCGCCTGGCGCGCATCCGGGCTGCGAGAAATTTTTGCGGAGGCCGACCTCGTGCTCGTGGAATGGCCAGAAAAGGCGGAAGGACTTCCTGCAGCCGATATGGAGATCACCGTGGACTGGGCCGACCCGCGTGCACCCGAGGGGCCGCGGCAGCTGCGCATTCTCTCGGCAAACGACGCACTACAGGCCAGGCTGCAAGCAGCGCTGGCAGGGCTCGGTGATGCAGAGGCAGAGACGCCCGCGAAGCCAGCCACAGAAGCCATGCAGACGTCGCAGGAGTCTATGGCCGTTGACCCCATACGGCGCAGCATCACGCTAGCCCCCATGGCACTGGCCGCCGCACTGGGACTACCGCCACCGGCGCGGGCCGTCGAAGTGGTCGCCGTGCGCGTCTGGCCGGCAGCCAATTACACCCGCGTGGCCATCGAGCACGACACGCCGCGACTTCTGTACACCACCACCCGACTCGTACGGCCCGAGCGACTCGTGGTCGACATCCAGAATCTCCAACTCGGCTATGGCCTGCGCCAGATTCTTGCCGGCATACAGCCCAACGACCCCTTCATTGCCCAGGTGCGTGTGGGCCAGTTCAAGCCACACATCGTACGCATGGTCTTTGACCTGAAGCAGGCCATTCGGGCACAGGTCTTTACCCTCCCCCCAATCGCCCAGTATCAGCACCGACTGGTTATTGACCTCTACCCTGAAATAGAGGCCGATCCCCTCTTGGCCTTCCTCAGAGAGTATGAGGCCTCGCGCGCGCAGAGCGCCTTGGGAAACCCCTCGCCCGACCCGCAGGCTCAGGCACCGTCGCCACGTCCACCCACGACACCGCAGACGGGCGAAGCCACCCGATCACCGACCGCCCAGCCGCAGGCCTCGGCAAATGCTCCGACGGCAGGAGCCTCCCGCGAGGCGTCCAGTAAAGAGGGGCCACGCCCGAGCCCCTCACGAGGAGGCTTTATCACTATTGCCATCGATCCGGGCCATGGCGGGGAAGACCCTGGTGCGATTGGTCGCGGGGGTACCCGCGAGAAGGATGTGGTGCTGCGGATTGCGCGCGAACTGAAGCGTCAGATTGATGCCCAGCCTGCGATGCGGGCATTTCTCACCCGTGACGGCGATTTTTTTGTACCGTTGGCCCGTCGCGTCGCGCTCTCGCGGCAGGTGAATGCCGACCTCTTTGTGTCGGTGCATGCGGATGCCTGGGTATCGCCCACGGCGCAGGGCGCCTCAGTCTTTGCCCTCTCAGACAAGGGGGCCACCAGTGCCGCCGCACGATGGATGGCCAACAAGGAAAATGAGTCGGACTCGATTGGCGGAGTGAAGCTTGGCCAGGCCGATGACCTGCTGACCCAGACCCTGCTCGATATGTCCACCACGGCCCAGATTAAGTACTCACTGAAATTGGGACAGTCGGTCTTGCGAGAAATTGGCCGGGTCAATCGTCTGCACAAGCCGCAGGTAGAACAGGCGGGCTTTGCGGTGCTGCGGGCCCCCGACATTCCCTCCATTCTTGTAGAGACGGCCTTTATCAGTAACCCCGACGAAGAACGGCGATTGCGCGATGCGGCGTACCAACGCGAGGTGGCGGTCGCGATGCGCCGAGGCATTGAGGATTACCTCGCCCAGAATCCTCCCTTGGCAAAGAAGTCCCGTGCCTAGACGAGTTGCGTAACGCCCAGACCCCATGCCGTCGATTGCCCTCCTTCCTGACAGACTGATTAGCCAGATCGCGGCCGGTGAGGTCATAGAACGGCCCGCCTCCGTGGTGAAGGAACTCTTGGACAATGCCATGGATGCGCAGGCACGGCACATTGCGCTGAGCCTGGAAGACGGCGGGATTCGCAGTATTCGGGTTCGGGACGATGGGGCGGGTATCGCCGCAGACGAACTCGTCTTGGCCGTTCAGCGCCATGCGACGAGCAAGATTCGGAGCCTTGAGGATCTGGAGCAGGTGGCAAGCCATGGGTTTCGCGGCGAGGCCCTGGCGGCAATTGCCTCCGTGGCGCAGCTTACGATCACCAGCCGCACTACGCAGAGCCCGCACGCCCAGTGCCTGCGTCAGGAGCAGGGGCGATGGCAGACGGTGCCCGCCTCCGGCGGACAGGGCACCCTGGTGGAGGTGGTGGGTCTCTTTCATGCCGTACCGGCCCGACGACGCTTCCTTAAGAGCCCGGCCACGGAATTTTCCCACGCGCGCGAGGCCTGGATGCGGGCTGCCTTGTCTCGTCCCGACTGCGCCTGGGAGCTTTCCCACAATGGGCGGGTCGTGGCGGCTCTTCCCACAGAGCCCATGGATCGGCGGGTGGGCCGATTGTTGGATTTGCCACTGGAAGCCTTGCGGGTGGCCTCAGCAGAGGCCGGGCCGCTGCGCATTGATGCCTGGCTACAGACCCCAACGACCGCAGAAGGACGGGGCAGCGACCGACAGTACTTCTTCGTCAATGGGCGGTGTATTCGAGACCGCACACTCGCCCATGCGCTGCGGTCGGCCTATGCCGATGTGTTGCATGGGGACCGACAGCCGCGATTCGCGGTCTTCCTGCAGATCACGCCCGATGCCGTGGATGTGAATGTGCACCCGGCCAAAGCCGAGGTGCGGTTTCGCGAGGGTCAGGCGGTCTATCAGGCAGTGCTCAAGGCCTGCCGCGAGGCCTTGTCGCACGCCGCCGGGGTCTCCCGCGGAGAAGCCGAGACAGTAGCGGCGGTGCATGCTACGCGCCCGCTGCAGAGCGACTGGTCAGGCTCATCTGCCCCTCGGCTGCGTGAGCCGATGTCAATGTCGATGTCGATGTCCCTTGGGTTGGCCTCTTCGGGAACCGACGGATTGGGAGCGGGCTCTCTGGGGTCCGCGGTGCGAGATGCCTGGGGGAGCGGCAACGAAGAACACCCACTGGGCTTTGCCTTAGCCCAGCTGCATGGCATCTACATTCTTGCCCAGAACCGACAGGGACTCATTCTGGTCGATATGCATGCGGCCCATGAACGGATTCTGTACGAGC
>JBEDFV010000105.1:0-3293 GCA_041175005.1 Pseudomonadota bacterium | reverse complement strand
GTCATGACGCCCGCAGACGCCTTCCTACCCGCCAACGACCCCACGCTGGCCCTCGCCCAGGCACTCATTCGCAGCGCCTCGGTCACGCCCAATGATGCGGGCTGTTGCACCATGATTGCCGAGCGGCTGCAGCCCCTGGGCTTTGCTACCGAGCTACTGCAGTTTGGGGAGGTCACCAATCTCTGGGCGGTGCGGGAAGGGGGGCGGCCGGGCCCCACCCTGGTACTTGCTGGGCATACCGATGTGGTGCCGACTGGACCGCGAGAGGCCTGGCAGCACGACCCCTTTGGGGCAGTGATCGATGAGGGCCAGCTCTACGGGCGGGGCGCCTCGGATATGAAGTCCTCGGTCGCCGCCTTCGTCACAGCCACCGAGTCCTTCCTGGCGTCGCATCCGGTCTTCTCAGGCCGTCTCGCCTTTCTGCTGACCTCCGACGAAGAGGGTCCAGCCATTAACGGCACGGTACAGGTCGTGCGTGAACTCGCCCACAGAGGAGAACAGCTCAACTACTGCATCGTCGGGGAGCCGACCTCGGTCGATCGTGTCGGTGACATGATCAAAAACGGTCGGCGCGGCTCGCTATCGGGCAGCCTCACGATTAAGGGCAGGCAGGGTCATGTGGCCTATCCGCACCTGGCCGACAACCCCATACATCGATTCGCCCCGGCGCTGGCCGAGCTGGCCGGCATTCGCTGGGACGATGGCAATGCCTACTTCCCCCCAACCACCTGGCAGGTCTCCAATATGCAGGCGGGCACCGGTGCGACCAATGTCATTCCCGGCCAGTTGTCGGCACAGTTCAACTTCCGATTCGGCAGTGTCTCTAGCCCCCTCTCCCTGCGCCAGCGGCTTGAGGCCGTACTTGCGCGGCATGGGCTTGACTTTGATATTCAGTGGAACCTCGGCGGTGACCCCTACCTCACGCCGGCAGGCACGCTCTGCGATGTCATGACCGCCTCGATTCAAGATGTCTGCGGCGTCACGCCCCACCTCTCAACAACCGGCGGTACGTCCGACGGCCGTTTCATTGCCAAGCACTGCCGGGAGGTGGTGGAGTTCGGCCCACCCAATGCCACGATCCATCAGGTCAATGAACGCATCGCCTTGACCGATCTGCGGCCGCTGCAGGCGATTTACCAAAACGCCATCAGACGCCTTTTGGTCGACCTCCCGGAGCAGCAGACCGGCCGGCGCGACGCTGCCTCGGCGTGACAGACACCCCCAGCCGGGGGGCTGCGCCCCCGCTTCAGAGCCTAGAGCAAGACGCCTGTGCGACGCTGCTGACGGTGCGGGACTGGGTGCGATTCGCCGCCTCGCAGTTTGGCCAACACCAGACAGTCTTTGGGCAGGGAACCGATAACCCGTTGGATGAGGCGCGGTGGCTTATCACTGGGGGTCTGCAGCTTGCGCCCGATACGCCCGATAGCCTCTTAGAGGCCCGTCTTCTGCCACACGAGCGGCAGCGGCTCTGGTCCTTGGTGCGGGCACGGGTGGCAGACCGTACCCCCACCGCCTATCTGATCGGGGAGGCCTGGCTCTGTGGCTACCGGTTTCGTGCCGATGCGCGGGCGCTGATTCCGCGCTCCTACCTTGCAGAGTTCTTTACCGGCGAGGGCCTGCCCGGACTTCCCCCAGGCGATGCCCCGCTGCGCATCCTGGAACTCTGCACCGGGTCTGCGAGCCTCTCCATTCTCGCGGCACTGGCATGGCCCAATGCAGAGATTATTGCCACCGACCTGAGCCCAGATGCGCTCTCGCTCGCCGCAGAAAATATTGCCGACTATGGGCTGGCCGACCGTATTGCGCTTTACGAGGGCGACCTCTTTGATGCCCTCAAGGGTCAGACGGCCATCGCCTCCGAAGGATTCGACCTCATTGTCTCGAACCCTCCCTACGTGAACCGCGATGCCATGTCCGTGCTCCCGCCAGAGTTTCAGCAAGAACCCGCACTGGCCCTTGACGGCGGCCCGGTGGGCATGGATATCGTGTCGCGGATTCTCCGAGACTACCTTCATTGGCTGCGCCCGGACGGCATGCTCGCGGTAGAAATCGGCCATGAACATTCCGCCTGCGCAGACCTCTTTGAGAAAAACTTTCCTACACTATCGCCTGTCTGGCTCGACACAGCACAGACCTCCCACCGTGTCTTTCTACTTGGAGCCGTCACATGATTACCCTCTACACCTGGGCCACACCCAACGGAAAAAAGATCTCTATTCTTCTGGAAGAACTCGGCCTTCCCTATAAGGCCGTTCCCATTGATATCGGCGCAGGCCAGCAGTTTGAGCCAGACTTCTTAAAGATCAGCCCCAATAATAAGATCCCCGCCCTTGTGGACACCGATGGCCCCGATGGCAAGCCCATATCGGTTTTTGAGTCGGGCGCAATCATGATCTACCTGGCGGGAAAGACCGGAAAATTCTTGGGGTCCACCGACCGGCAACGGTATGAAGTCCTCCAGTGGCTCATGTTCCAGATGGGCGGGCTTGGCCCCATGCTAGGGCAGGCGCATCACTTTCGGCTCTATGCGCCCGAGAGCATTCAATACGCGATCGACCGCTACACCAAAGAAGCCCACCGACTCTATGGGGTACTAGAAAAGGCGCTCACAGACACTGGCTACCTTGCCGCCGGCCAGTACACCATTGCCGATATGGCCTGCTGGCCCTGGGTGGCCTCTCACAAAAACCACGGGGTCGCACTCGATCAGTTTCCGCATGTCTTGAAATGGTTCAACACCATTGCCAAGCGGCCAGCGGTCGAGAGAGGCAGCAATCTGTTTGCCGATCTGCGAAAGCCCATTACCGACGAGAAGGCAAAGGCAAAGCTCTACGGCTACACCCTCAAGAACCAGTAGCGCAACAGGCTTGCAGGTATCACAACGGTGTGGTCGCTACTGCAGACGGTCTTTTTTCGGAACGACGGTCAGCGGCAGCGGCACCACCGAGATGCCCTCCTCCAGCAGAGCGCTGGCCTCCTGGGGCGTAGCCTCTCCAACAATGGCCCGCTCGGGGGCCTCCTGATAATGCATACGCCGTGCCTCTTCCGGAAAGTCTCGGCCGACATAGTCGGCCTTTTCCGCAAGGCTCTGGGCCATTGCAATAATCTTGTTGCGCAGAGCAATCTGGTCTGGCGACAACATCGGCGCGGCGGTCTTCATCGCCACGGGGGCGGACTGCCCCGACTCTTCGGTCTGCTCCACCAGGCCGCTTCCCATCGAAAGACGCGCCGCCGTGGGCATACGGCGCACAGCCTGACTTTCGCAGACAGGGCACTGCAACAACCCCTTATGC
>JBEDFV010000104.1:0-5674 GCA_041175005.1 Pseudomonadota bacterium | reverse complement strand
GGTTTTTATTGGCCTGATGCTCCTGCTTGGGCTCGTTGCATCGTGGCTGGGCACTGTCTGTTGGAATGCGGCAAGTCAACGTCTGCCACCCACCCTGGCTGGGCCCTTGATTGTTTTTGAGACCCTGGCGGCTCTGGCCTACACCTATGTGTGGCGTGGCCAGTGGCCCGGGGTACCCACCCTGGTAGGTATTGCCTTGCTTGTGTTGGGTGTGGTCTGGGGGGTCCGCGCCGGCGCGACCACACGCGCTGACTAGGTATAGATGGGGGACGCACCACCTCCCTGTGGCTAGAAAGATCGGTTTACATTACTCTATCCGCATATATTCCATTAAGTAGCGCATCTCGGAGCCCCAAAGGAGACCCATCGTGGCTGAACTCACCGGCGTTGTTCCCCCTTCGGTTCGTCGTCCCCTGCTCTGGTTTCGTGATCCTGCGGATACCACGCCCTGGATTAACGAGACCGCCGTACGTATCCGTGCGGGGATCATGCTGGCGATTCCCATCTATATGGCCTTCACGCTCTGGGATATCGTTCTGGGCACGCGTTGGGAGGTGACAGGCAACGTCATTACTGACACCTACGATGTCGACTTCGATGGGCGCATTCTCTACATGGTGGAGGCGGTCCGCCGGACCTACGACTACACCCTGCAGACCTGGCTGTTGTTTTATGTCTTGTTTGAGATGTTGGCCGGAATGTCGGTTCGGACCTCCTATCTTTCTCCCACCATCTGGCTTTCGACCTTCCTCGCCCGAAACGCACGACCCCTCTGGAAGCCACTGGCCCCCAAGCGCTTTGCCTGGTCGATTGGCGCAACCATGGTCTGTGTCTGTCTCGTGTTTTTCCATCCCGAAAAATTTGCAGGTGCTGTCAATACGGTCTTTGGTAGTCCGCTGCTCCCGACGACAGAGCAGTACCTCCCGCGTGCATTGCCACTGGTGATGGTCTGGCTCTGCCTGGGCTTTATGTGGCTTGAAGCCATTCTGGGCTTTTGCGTCGGCTGCAAAATCCACAGCCTCCTCGCACGCGTGGGTATCTTCAAAGAAGAATGCGAGGCCTGTAACAACCTCGATTTCACGCAGAAGTAGTCTGTCGTCTCCTACAGAATTCAGGCCCCGGGATCGACCGGGGCTTTTTTTTCGCCTTTTTTCATCGCATTAATCCCGCCTTAATCTAGCGGTTCTAGCCTGTCGGTCATGAACTTGATTGACGCGGGCCATCCAGACCGCCCCCTTATAGAGCGTTTCATTGCCGATCGGTACCGTCACCGCTATGGCGCCGAGGTAATGGACTTTCATGAACTGCTGATCGGGAAGCGCAATGCCGAAGGCCAGTGGACCGCCGCCTTAGGCATGACGCCGCTTGCCTTCCGTCCTGGTTTCTTGGAGCAGTATCTCGATGGACCGGTCGAAGAGGCGGTTGCCCAGAGGCTGCAGGCAACCGGCAAACCGGCCTCGGTGCTGCGCTGGGACATGGTGGAACTTGGAAACCTAGCGGCCACGCAGGTGGGCGCCGCGCGCGAACTCATCTGCCGCATGCGCGAGTATCTGGCCCATCGGCACTTTCGGTGGGTTGTGCTTACGGCAACGCGCGAACTGGCCAATTCCTTCCGGCGCCTCGGGTATGAGCCAGAGGTTCTTTCCCGTGCCGAGCCCGCGCGGCTCACCCAGTCGGTGTCGCGCTGGGGGAGTTATTACCTCAGTCAGCCCCAGGTGGTCTTCTTTGATATCGAGGCCTCGTATGTCACTCAGTAATCTTCTTATTGCCGAAGGCGCCCAACTGCGGGATCTCGCAGGTGAGGTCTTGTCGTCTAAAACCATTCAGCAGACCGTCGAGGCCCTCTGCACCATGCTGCAGGCGCAATTTCCCACGGGCGCAGCGATTGCGGTCTCTCTGCCCAATAGCCCTGCCTGGGTCATTGCCGACCTTGCCATACAAGACGCGGGCATGATCAGCGTACCGATTCCCGATTTCTTCACCGCGCCGCAGTCTGTGCAGGTCTTTCAGCAGGCGGGCGTTGTTGGACTTCTCCATCGATTGGGCCAGGCGCACGGCCTAGCCTCGATCGGTACCTTCCAGCCGGTCGCGCAGTGCGATGCGTGTGAGATTACGATCTCGGCGGCCGCATTCTCGAAGCCAAAGGCCTCGATGCGCGCCCAGCACCAGAAGCTCACCTTCACCTCTGGTAGTACGGGTAGCCCTAAGGGCATTCCCATTACCGAGGCGGATCAAAGCAGTGTTGCCATTACCCTCGCAGAGGCGTTGGCGCCACTCAAGATTCAGAGGCATCTGAGTATGTTGCCTCTGCCCGTATTGCTTGAGAATATTGCCGGTGTCTACACCGCGCTGCGATCAGGGATCGATGTACTTGTCCCTGATCTCTCGCGTGTGGGGCTTCTGGGCTCCTCCCGATTCGATCCTGCCCCTGCCGTCGATCTCATTACTGAGCAGGCCGTGGAGTCGATGATTCTGCTGCCTCAGATGCTCTTTGCCTTGGTGGCTTTCCTATCGCGGTCAAAGCGTCGTCTTTCATCGCTTAAGTTTGTGGCGGTGGGCGGCGCCCATACGCCGACGACGCTTATTGCACAGGCCCGCGCGCTGGGCATTCCCGTCTATGAGGGTTATGGCCTCTCAGAGGCCGCCTCCGTGGTCTGCCTCAATCTTCCTGGCCAAGACCGCGTTGGGTCGGTGGGTAGACCCCTGGTCCACCGTCGCATCAAGACTGCGGAAGATGGGGAACTCCTCTTTTCAGACGCAGCTGGGGGCGCATGGACAGCGACGGGCGACCTGGGCTCTATTGATGCGCAGGGCTTTGTGTCGATTGATGGCCGAAAGAAGAATCTTCTCATCACGGGCTACGGAAGAAATGTCTCTCCGGAGTGGCCCGAAACCCTGCTACTGGCCACGGGCGCATTTGCGCAGGTGATGGTCTACGGGGAGGGCGAGGCCCATCTCTCAGCCTTGGTCTTTCCTGTGCACGCGGCACTTTCTGAGGCGGAGATTTCCGCTGCAGTCGCCGCCGCCAACGCCCAGTTGCCTGACTATGCCCAGATTGGCGACTGGTACCGGCTCTCCCAGCCTTGCTCGTTGGCGAACGGCCTGGCGACTGCCAACGGCCGCATTCGGCGCGATCTTGTTACTCAGCGACTCTTGGGCTGCGCCTTACCCCGTCATTCCCTAATTGCTCTTGAGGAGGTGTGTGCATGACAGATTTTTATAAGCGTCTGTGTGAGCAGACAGAGTGTGAACGGCAAGATCTCGTGTCGATTCCGGTGATTCAGCGTGCGCTACTGGGCCAGATTGATCGGCATCAGTATCTGGCCTTCCTTACCCAGGCCTACCACCATGTGCGGCATACCGTGCCTCTGTTGATGGCGCTGGGTTCCCGGTTGTCTGACCGCCATGCCTGGCTGCAGAAGGCGGTGGCCGAATACATCGAAGAAGAGGTAGGCCACGAGCATTGGATTCTTAACGATATCCGCGCAGTCGGTGGGGATCCCGATGCCGTGCGGATGAGCCGCCCTGACTTCTCTACCGAGGTGATGGTCTCCCATGCCTATCACCTGATTGATCGCCGAAACCCCCTGGGATTTTTTGGCATGGTGCATGTACTTGAAGGCACGAGCATTGCACTGGCCTCGCTGGCCGCCGAAAAGATCGCCGATGTTCTCAGCCTTCCTCCCCAGGCCTTTAGCTACCTGAATTCCCACGGCAGTCTTGATCTTACGCATGTGAAGTTCTTCGAGACGCTGATGAATCAGGTAGAAGACCCTCAAGACCAAGACGAAATTATCCACGCCGCAGGTGTTTTTTATCGCCTCTATGGGAATGTCTTTCGGTCGCTTCCTCAGACGCCCGCGCCACTCTGGGGGGACACGGAACCCGCCGAAGCCCCCGTGACATCGGAGCTTACCCATGTCTAAGGCTATGCGCCGCATTGTGCTCACGGGGGCTGCCGGGGGTATTGGACAGGCCCTCTGCCGTGTCTTGGCGCCCGAGGCAGCCCGCCTCTTTGTTGTGGGACGCCAGCAGGCGCCCCTGCATGCACTTGCCAGTCAGTACCCCACAGGCCTTGTAGTGCCTCTGTCTGGCGATGTGACCAATCCCTCTTTTCTGGCTGGGCTGACCCAGGCAGTCATTGATCAGGGCGGTGTTGATCTCTTAATCAACAACGCAGGCGTAAGTACCTTTGGAAGCTTCGCAGACATGGAGGCAGGCCGCATGGCGGAGATGGTGCAGGCGAACCTTCTTGGCCCGATGTTGTTGACCCAGGCGCTTCTGCCAAGCCTTAAGTCCATGCCTGCCGCCCAGGTGATCAATATGGGGTCCATCCTTGGATACATTGGGTATCCCGGCTATGCGGCGTACTGCGCCTCAAAGTTTGGGCTGCGGGGCTTCACCGAGGCCCTCTCACGTGAGTTGGCGGATACCAACATACATGTGCGGCTCTTCTCTCCGCGGGCGACTCAGACCCAAATGAACTCCTCGGCGGTGCGCGCGATGAATCAGGCGCTTGGCAGCGCAGAGGATTCGCCAGAGGCCGTTGCAGAGGCCTTTCTGCAGTTTCTTAAGGGATCGTCGGCAGACTTTCGTATGGGCCAGCCCGAGGCCTTCTTCTCGCGGCTCAACCAGGTCTTTCCGCATCTCGTAGCGGGAAGCCTGCGCCGTCAGCTCCCCACTATTCGAAGCTTTTTCTCCTCCACTCCCGCTTCCCGACCAACCAAGGAGTTGCCGTTATGAAACCGTTACGTTCTCTATTTTTTGTGCTCGCCGCCGCGTCTTGGGGTCTGAGCCCCGCCTGGGCCGTACGCCCAGAGGTGAAGCAGTTACAAGACCAGTGGGCCGAGATTAAGTATCGCCAGCCTGCCGATCGCCAAGAGGCGCTTTTTGGCGAACTCGCTGCCGCCGCGGAGAAGACCCTTCAGGCCCTTCCCAATGATGCAGAGACGCTCATTTGGCTCGGAATCATCGAGGGTTCCTATGCGGGTGCCAAGGGCGGTCTTGGGGCCCTGGGTATTGTGAAAAATGCCAAGCTGAGTCTGGAGAAGGCGCTGGAGCGGGATCCCTCCGCGTTGGATGGGTCTGCTTATACAAGCCTGGGCTCCTTGTATTATCAGGTTCCCGGCTGGCCGATTGGATTCGGCGATGATAAAAAAGCCGAGCAGTTTTTAAAGAAGGGCTTGTCTGTGAATCCGCAGGGTATTGATGCCAACTATTTTTATGGAGACTTTCTTTTCCGAAAGGGGCAGTTTCTGCAGTCTAAGGAGTATTTACAGAAGGCGCTTGCGGCACCAGACCGTCCTGGTCGGGCCCTGGCAGACGAGGGCAGACGGCAAGAGATTCAGAAGCTACTTGGACAGATTGCCCAAAAGGGCCAGTGATCCTTGTGGCGTGGAGGGTGATTGAATATCCTGGTTGTTGAGGACGACCCACTGATTGCTAAGGGGCTTGAGACCGCCTTGGGCCGCAGTGCCCATCAGGTGCGGTGGGTCTCCGATGGCCTTGAGGCGGGTCGGGTCCTGCGCAGTCAAGATTTTGACCTTGTGATCCTCGACCTCGGTCTCCCGAAGCGAAGTGGGCTTGAGGTTCTTGAAGATCTGCGTCGCTCGGGATCCCTGGTCCGTGTGCTGATTCTCTCCGCGCGCGATGCCACCCAAGACCGGGTTCAGGG
>JBEDFV010000103.1:0-9838 GCA_041175005.1 Pseudomonadota bacterium | reverse complement strand
ATGCCCACGGCAAAGGGGAACTCGAACTTCTCGTAGACGGACGTACCATTCAAGGCGTCTTTCGCACCCCTATGGATAGTCTGCTTGGCTTTGAGCACGCACCCAAAACCGAGGCACAAAGGAATGCGGTTCTTACGCTGCGCAAGCGATTGGCAAACCCGGCTACGATCCTTTCGCCAAACCCAGAAGCCCAATGCACCCCCAAACACCAAGAGGCCGCCTCCCCGCTTTTTACGGGCACGACACAAGGCGGGCATAGTGATCTCGCCTACCACTTCACCTTTGACTGCGCAGAGCCCGAGAGGCTTACTTCCCTAGAGCTCGCTGTCCTCAAGGATTTCAAGCGGCTCACTGAGGTACGGGTACAGCTCGTCACCGCATCGGCCCAGCGGGCGTTTGTCTTACGAAAGCGCGATCCGCGGGTTGATCTCACGAAGCGGTGATTACAACGCCCCAACTGCTCCAAGATGCGCTTGATCGACTGGGCATGCGCAGGCACGAGCCTCTGCCGGGACCATTGGCCACTCTAAATGCTGACGCGATACGCATCGGCCCGATGGACTGTCCCTTCCCCGTCGAAACCCCACATCTCATCCGACCTGACCTGGTAAAGGTTCCTTCCCATGAACCCCTGATCGTCATCGACCCAAGGCCCGCAGACTGGCGAAATACAATGGCCCAGAAGATCGGACGACTAACCTCTGCAAAGTCCTTTGTCTATTCCAAGGACTTCAACACCGCAGACCTCCGGTTCTGGGCAGACCAGGTCGCCACGGCGCTTTCCGTACAGGCCCCCTCGGGGCCGGTCAACGCATTCGGTGCCCTACCCTGGATCGGCTCCGAAAGACCGGCCAACCCAATCGATTTCTTCATCGGACTCACGCTGAGCCTTCAGGAAGACTTCGTACTGATGGCGCCGCAAGGGGCGCTTCCATCTTCACCGGGCGAGCAGAGCCAGGCCAATCCCTCGGACTGCGCAAGACCCCTCTGCGCGCGACTCCTCTCGGTCTGCTTTCCCAGCGGATGGAACCCGGAAGAAAAATGCGATCAGTCGCTGTTCGCGATTCACCAACCCGTAGCCGATAACGACCGCATCCAGAAGGCAGCCGACGCACTGTCTGCCGCGATGTCGCAAAAGGGGCCCTTCGTACGATACGTCTATACCCTCGCGCCCAATGGCCTGCTCTGGCGGGACCCTGCCCCTGACCCTGACCCCAACCTTTCCCCTAGTACAACCGCATGGCAGGCGGTTCAGGGGCTCGGGGACATCTGGTTTCGGGTGGAGCGGCAGGTCACGATTCCTCTGGCAGGAATGGGCAGCCTCTTTCTTATTCGACTCTTTCTATTGCCCCTCGAGACGGTACTCCATACCCCAGAAAGATGCCATGCGCTTGCCGACGCGCTCGAGACCATGTCCCCTGCGCTCCTGTCCTACAAGGGGCTCGATCGAATCGCCCCCAAAATTATTCCTGCACTTAGAGCCCGTGCGGCCAGTGACAGGCCACCTCTACCCCATTCACAACCTTAGCCTCTGGGTCCACGGTGGCACAGAGATCGGTTGCACGCGGGCACCGAGGGTGGAAGGCGCAGCCCGAGGGCGGGGCAAGCGGATTAGGAACTTCCCCCTGGATGGGAGCGCGATCACGATGGGTTCCCGAGGTACGCGGAATAGCATCCATCAGCAATCGGGTATAAGGGTGCCTGGGTACGGCAAAGACTTTTTTGGTCGGTCCCTTCTCCACAATGCGGCCGAGATACATGACAGCCACCTCGTCACTCAGATGCCGCACGATGGCGAGGTTATGGGAAATAAAGAGATAGGTAAGCCCACGGTCACGCTGGAGGTCTTGCATGAGATTCAGAACCTGGGCCTGAACGGAGACATCGAGGGCAGACGTCGGCTCATCGCAGACAAGAAACTCCGGCTGTGTGGCAAGCGCCCGTGCAATCGAGATTCTCTGCCGCTGCCCACCGGAGAATTGATGCGGGTACTTCTGCTGATCCTTTGTCGCCAGACCGACAGACGACAAGAGATCCCCCACCTGTGCCGAGAGCTCAGCCGCTGAGGCCACAAGCTGGTGCTCCCGCAGCGGCTCGGCCACAATCTCACCCACGGTCCATCGCGGATTCAGGCTCGCAAAAGGATCTTGGAAGATCATCTGAAGCCGCCGCCTAATCGCCATCGACTGGGCCGTTGCCAAGGTACTATGGAGTGGCTGTCCGCCAAAACGCACTTCTCCCTGGGTCGGACGATCCAGACCAACGAGCATGCGGGCCATGGTGCTCTTACCGCAGCCAGACTCGCCCACGAGGGCAAACGTCTTTCCCTTAGGAATCGAAAGACTCACCTCCCGTACCGCACGAAGGTGGCGACGCTTTCCGCCCGAGAGCATGCGCGAGAGCCAAGGATCGCTGACATCAAAGGTCCGAGACAGCCCGGTTACTTCCACCAAAGGCGTCACCGACGCTGCGGAATCCCCCACGGGCTGCGTTGGGGGTCTCACCATAAACGGCTGCGAGCCGGCAAAGGCTGGCTTTTTCTTTTGACTCTGTGCCTCAAGGTGCCAACACGCCGCCGCTGAGGTACCGCCTAGGTCGGCAAGCGGGGGCCGGCTGGTGCGGCATTGATCATCCGCAAATGCACAACGAGGATGAAAGCCACAGCCCAGAGGCAGTGCATCCAGGCGAGGCATACTGCCAGGAATATGCACAAGCCGGTCAGTATCCTGATCCACGTCGGGTATCGCTGCCATGAGGCCCGCTGTATAAGGATGACGAGGCGCCTGAATCACCTGCGCGACTGGCCCCTCTTCCACCACCCGACCCGAATACATCACCGCCACACGGTCACAGGTCTCAGAGATCACGCCCATATCGTGGGTAATGAGAAGCACCGCGGCGCCCCGCTCCTTACAGACCCGCTTCAGGAGACCAATGATTTGGGCCTGTATGGAGACGTCTAAGGCCGTCGTTGGTTCATCTGCGACCACAAGCTGCGGCCGGGCACAGAGTGCCAGCGCTATCACGACCCGCTGGCGCATACCGCCAGAAAACTGATGCGGATACTGGTCTATCCGCTGCTCTGCCGCCGGTATACCCGTCTCCACCAGCAATGTAATTGCCTCCTGGCGGGCCTGGGCGGCAGAGAGTCCAAGATGGGTCTGAATGGTTTCCGTAAGCTGCTGCCCCACGGTATAGAGCGGATTGAGCGCGGTGAGAGGATCCTGAAATACCGCACCGATTTCTCTACCGCGCACCTGACGCATCTCAGCCTCTGAGAGGCCATCAATGCGGCGACCGCGTACCCAGACCTCCCCCGAGGTAAGACGGCCCGGGGGATCCAAGAGACCAATAACGGCAGCCCCTGTCATCGACTTACCCGCGCCCGACTCCCCTACCAGACCCAGAATCTCCCCAGGCGCCACACGCAGGCTCACACCATCCAAGGCCCGAAGAACACCCCTGCGCTGCGGAAATTCCACAATCAGGTCTTTGATTTCCAGGATCGGCTGCGACATGGCGATTAACGACCCGAGCGCAGTCGAGGGTTGAAGGCATCACGCATCCAATCCCCCAGGAGGTTTACAGCCACCGCCAGCACCATAAGGGCAAGGCCTGGAAAGACAATAATCCACCACTCCCCCGAAAACAGATAATCGTTTCCGATCCGAATCAGGGTGCCAAGGGACGGTGAGGTCGGGGGGACCCCCACCCCCAAAAAGGAAAGCGTGGCCTCGGTGATGATCGCGGTTGCGACATGGATGGTTGCCAGCACCAATATCGGACCGACCACATTGGGAAGCACGTGGCGAAACATAATGCGATGAGACGCCACCCCAAT
Organism: Pseudomonadota bacterium; assembly: GCA_041175005.1. Lineage (GTDB taxonomy): Bacteria > Pseudomonadota > Gammaproteobacteria > Burkholderiales > Burkholderiaceae_A > Hahnella. The sequence continues at coordinate 5,997 of JBEDFV010000103.1, read as the reverse complement.
AACCTGGGCGGCCATCACATACTCCTTACGCGACTCTACGAGGGTCGAGGCGCGCACGGTGCGCGCATACTGCACCCAGCCTGGCAAGGTAATGGAGATGACCAAGACACCAAACGCCAGAGACTCATGGGCCTCCGGAAAGAGTGCACGTCCGACACCAGCGATGAGGAGCGCAATGAGTATCGCCGGAAAACTCAACATGACGTCGCAGAGCCGCATAAAAACGACGTCTAGCCAACCACCCAGGTATCCGGCGAGCAGTCCAATCACGACCCCGATCACCACAGAGAGAAGGACCGATGCAAATCCCACCGCCAGCGAGATCCGCATGCCGTAGAGAATTGCCGAAAGCATGTCTCGACCCTGGTCGTCGGTACCGAGCAGATAGGCGGCCCGCCCGCCCTCCACCCAGGACGGAGGCAGACGGGCGTCAGAGAGCGTGAGGGTGGCAAGATCGAAGGGGTTGTGGGGGGCCACCCAGGGAGAAAAGGCTGCCCCAAGGACGCAGACCATCGTCACGAAGAACGAGAGCCACGCAACCGGAGATGCGAAGAAGCTCGCACCAATATCGCTCTGAGTAAACCGCCGCAACCAGAGAATCACTGCCTACCTTTACAAGAAAAGGGGGTTGGGCCTGTCATCATGCCGACGCCAGTCGAACACGAAGCCGCGGGTCGACTGCAAAGTAGAGAAGATCGACGATGAGATTAATCAAGACAAAGATGAGCGAGATCAGGCAGAGATAGGCAGCCATTACGGGAATATCTGCAAAATTTACTGCCTGAATGAAGAGCAGCCCCATTCCCGGCCACTGAAATACCGTCTCGGTAATGATTGCAAACGCAATCAGTCCACCTAGCTGCAGCCCTGTAATGGTGATCACGGGAACAAGGGTGTTCTTTAGCGCATGGCCGAAATAGATCGCGCGGGCCGAGAGCCCCCGAGCCCTTGCAAAACGTATGTAGTCGGTACGCAAGACCTCCAGCATCTCTGTGCGCACAAGGCGCATGATGAGCGTGAGCTGAAAAATCGCAAGGGTCAGGGCCGGAAGAATCAGGTGTCGAATACCAGCCCAAGAAAATAGGCCTGTGGTGAATCCCCCGACACTCACGACCTCACCACGCCCGAAACTCGGCAAGACACCGAGTCCTACCGAAAAAATAAGAATAAGGAATATGCCAATGAGGAAGGTGGGCAGCGAGACCCCCAGCAGAGAGATCGCCATAAAGACCTGTGCGAGGGCTGATCCCCGCCGAATCGCCGCATAGACCCCCATAGGAATACCAATCACCAACGCAATGACCGCAGCGACGAGCGCCAGTTCTAGGGTTGCCGGGAGCCGCTCAGCAATAAGGGTGGACACAGCGATACCCTGACGAAGGCTTAAACCAAACTCCCCCTGCAGGGCGTTACCCAGAAAGTGGACGAACTGCACCACCACGGGAGAGTCGAGCCCCAGTTCTTTACGCAGGAGATCGACCTGATCCTGGGTGGCATCTTGCCCAAGGATAAAAAGTACCGGATCTCCAACATACTGAAAAAGCACAAAGGAGACCAATGCCACAACCAGCAAAACAAAGAGGCCCTGCAGGATCCTCTGAACAATAAATGCAATCATCGGATCACTGGCAGGGCCAGAGGCGCACCAGCCGCCTTATTTAACAACAATAAGACGCCAGTCCAGCCGATTGTCGGCGCGGTGAATGACATCAATATTCTTCTTCGCTGCCCAAGGAATGATCTGGTTGTGCAGCGGAATGTGCGCCACCGTATCGTTTTGCAACTGCAGCGCCTCCCGCATCAAACGGGGACGAATAAAGGGGTCGGTCTCTGTCTTAATGCGGTCAATGATCCCATCGACTTTCGCGTTGCTATACCGACCCACGTTGTAATTGCCATCAGCCCCTGTGGTCTTGGTGCGCACCAGCGACTGCAAGGAATACAGCGCATCGAATGTCGGAACGCCCCAGCCGAGCATATAAATACTGGCTTCATGTCTCTGAATCATGGGGAAGTAATTCACAAGCGGCATCGTCCGCAGCTTGGCCCGTACCCCCACCTTCGCCCACATCGCCGTGACGGCCTGGCAGATCTGCTCATCATTCACATACCGATTGTTAGGGCAGGCAAAATCCACCTCAAACCCGTCTGGATAACCGGCCTGGGCAAGGAGGCGCTTGGCCTCCTCGGGGCTGTAGGGGAAACGCTTGTGAACCGCATCACTCCATCCATCCACCTGCGGCGATACAAGCGCTCCTGTAACCTGAGACTGGCCTCGCATCACCACCTTGTGAATGTTCTCGATATCAATGGCCTGATAAAGCGCCTTACGGACATTGACATCCTTCAGCGGATTCTTTCCCTTCACATTGCTGCCCGGGAGTTCATCACGAAACTGGTCCATCCCCAGAAAAATCGTCCGATTCTCTACCCCGTCGATCACCTGTAGGCTATTGTTGGCGCGGAGTCGGGGCAGATCCTGCGGGGTCGGATCGAGGACAAAATCAATCTCTCCCGACAAGAGGGCAGCCATTCGGGTGGCATCGGCTTTAATCGGCTGAAAAATCACCTCTTCGACATTGGTGGGAAACTTGCCCTTACCCCACCAATTCGGATTTCTGACCAAGACCAGTCGCTGATCCGGCTGCCAGGACTTCACCATGTAGGGACCCGTACCGAGCGCGTTGCGATGGGCAAACGACTCGTCTTTGGTCTTCATATCTTTCGGCTCTTGGGAATTGTTTTTCTCGGCCCAGGCCTTACTCATAATCCGAAGCTCAGTCAGTTGTCGAATGAGTACCGGGTTTGGCGCCGACAAGAGGATATCGACCGTCAGGTTGTTTACCTTCACCACCTTCTCAATGCCCTGGGTGTAGGGGTGGAAGTTCGATGCCTTTGACATCGCGCGGTTCAACGAGAACACCACATCGTCTGCAGTCATCGCAGACCCATCGCTAAACTTCACCCCAGCGCGCAGGTTAAACCGCATCTGGCGCGCACTGATTTCCGTCCAGGAGGTTGCCAGAAGGGGCTCTGGCACAAAGGTGGTGCTGTTGTAGGTAACCAGCGTCTCGTAAATCGCTGAGTGAATGCCGTTGGAAAGCGCATTGTTCTGTGAATGAATATCGAGCGTTGGAATGTCGCTCGCAAAAGACCACTTGAATGTCTTGGCCTCAACCGGGCCGGACAGAAGAATCGTAGAGACAACCGCCGCAACGACATACGACACTGGTTTCATGAAATCCCCCCTGCGGATAAGCGTTTTGGAATAGGTCGCGGTCAAGCATGAAGCCCTGCTCGGCGACAAAACACCCAGACTGTATAGCCAAAACGGAGGGCTCGAGGCGCCCCCCGGGGAAAATCCCTAGTCATAGGTCAAGGCGCCGCGCCCTAAGAGCTTTTCTTGAAGAATGGCCTCAAAGATGGACTCCACTTCTGAGAAGTGGGTACGCATGCCCACCACGGGCTTCACCACGCCGCGCGCCATAATCTCCATGGTCTCGATCAGTTCCGTACGGGTGGAATGGCGAGAGCCGGTGACCACACGCTCAGCCAGCATGAGCGGCCGAGGCGCAATGCGAATCTCCCCCGTGCCCACGCCAATCGCCACCGCGCGGCCAGAGACTCCCAGGCTATCAAAAGCAAACTGAAAGGTCTGGCCATGGCCCACATAATCAATGGCTGCATCCACACCTGCCCCATGGGTCAGGTCCCGAACCCGTCGTACCGGATCCGATTCTGTCCGCACATTCACCACCTCATCGGCACCCCAGGTGCGGGCTAAGGCAAGCTTTTCTTCCGAGACATCGGCGGCAATCACACGGGCGCCAAAGAGCTTGGCCACCTGCACCCCGTGAATTCCGACACCGCCTCCCGCACCGATCAAAAGGACCGTGTCGTGGGGGTTTACCTGAGCCCGCTCTTTCATACAGTGCCAATTCGTATTGACCGCATCGGTGGCCATGGCTGCAGCCTCATAGGCAAGCCCATCGGGAATCGGCAGAAAGTTCTCCACCGGCAACGAGACATACTCTGCAAAACCACCATCCCGATGAACGCCCACGTAGCCTCCAAAGGCCTCACAGAGGGTCTCTCTACCCCCGCGGCACCAACGGCAGCGGTGGCAGGTGAGATAGAAGTAGACGGCGCAGCGATCCCCTGGCCTGACCTCGGTGACATCGGACCCCACCGCGACAATATCTCCGGCCAATTCATGGCCCATGATGCGGGGGGCCTGGCCCCCAAAGCTACCGGTTCGCATATTAAGTAACGTAAGGCCCACCCCGGCTGCCCGCACCCGCATCACCGCTTCTCGGGCACGCGGCGCCGGGTCTGGCACGTTCTTCAGCACAGACGGTGTTCCCCACTGCTCCACAACCATGGCTTTCATACTGCCCCCCTTTCAATCTCTTACTTGTGAATGGCGCGATTTCCCAGAGGCACTGGGCCCGCGTTATACGAGACAGGATCGCAGGCGTGGCGAAACTCCCACGCAGGAAATGGCCCACCAAGCCCGCAGTCGGTCTCGCATATGCGAATCCAGTCACCCTCCGGAAGGCCAATCACCCGCTCCAACGGATTCAGGGTCAAGAACTCAGAGATTCTCTGGCGCCTCGTTTCCCCCTGATGTCCAGGAGGCATATGGTCCGTGAAATGGCAGTTCAGCTGAAACGGAACCAGAGCCAGGGCCTCTAGCCCCTTTGGGTCTACGATAGGCATATCGTTGGTGGTGCGAATCGTGGGGCAGGCGAGCACCGACCCAGCGCTTGATCCCATATAGGGACTCCCTCCTGCGACAGCAGTACGAATTTCGTCGAGCCATCCACGCTGTCGGCACTCCGCGAGCAGCCGAAAGGTATTGCCACCGCCAACAAAAATCAGATCGGATTGGCGCAATACGCCGCTACCGCTTTTCTTTGTATGGGCGCCCACCACCGACAGCCCGAGCGGTGCAAAGGCCTCACGAACGGTCTGCGTATAGTCGTCCCAGCCTATCGTGACACCCGCAAAGGGAAAGAACACCACCCGCGCGCACGAGGAGGCGATGTCGGAGACCGCCTCCATCGCGTGCTCGAGATAGCCGGTCTCGGGCATGCGGGAATTGGACAACAGAAGTAGATTCATCCTCACAAAGCCTTCCTTCACAGGGTTCTATCGGGTGTCTTAGTCACCAGCCACTAGGCCCTCACGCCTAGCATCCGCACCGCCCTCAATGCCCTGCGACGATTTCCGAAGGGCATGAATCCCACTGGTGAGGGCCGTCTCGCGCACCTCTAGGCCGCGCAGACGCAGGGCCTGCATCACAGACGGCGCAAACCGGCCTTCCTCAAGCAATAACGGGCCATTGAAGAAACCAACATTTGGCAGATCAATGGCCTGCTGTGGCGAGAGGCCCCAGTGCACCATGCCATAGAGGGTCTTTGCCACATAGTGAATAATCTGTGACCCTCCAGGACTTCCCAGACTCATCACCAGATCACCGGTCTGGGCATCAAATACCAACAGCGGAGACATGGAGGAGCGGGGCCGCTTTCCAGGCTCTGCGCGATTGGCCACGGGCTTTCCCGATGTATCGGCAGGCATGAAGCTGAAGTCGGTCAACTGGTTATTGAGCAGGAAGCCACCAGGTCGTCTGGGGTCGCTGGTCACCATGCGTCGGGCACCAAAGGCCGCCTCAATGGAGGTGGTCATGGCGAGCGACTGGCCGAAGCCATCGATAATGCTGATATGGCTGGTGCCAACCTCTGGCTGCTCTGCCATGGCCACATAGGGCCACCGTGACCTACCCAAGCCCGACTGCCTTTCTGAAAAGACCGCGGGGTCACCGGCGGGGGCCTCTTTCATAGCCTGCGGGCCGATCATCGCGGCACGAGAGCGCATATAAGTAGGATGCACCAGAGACCGCCAGTCGCCGGCCGGTGCCGCGACAAATGCTGGGTCAGCGATATAGAGCGCGCGGTCGGCAAAGGCCAAGCGTGCCGCCTCCGCATAGAGAAA
>JBEDFV010000102.1:0-19234 GCA_041175005.1 Pseudomonadota bacterium | reverse complement strand
CCTCTTGCAGAATCTGGCCCTTCATGTCTTCGCGGTAATACATCACCTGATCGCGATCCACGGGCTCGTACTTCTGGCCCTCGACGCTATAGATACCAATCTGCCGAAATAGGCCTTCCATACCGAAGGTACGGGCCTCATCCACCAAGATGGGCACAACGCGGGGGCCAAGATTCTTATCTCGTAATAGCTGCGTGAGACACCGTACATAGGCCTGAGTGGTCGAGATCTCGCGACCCTCCGCGGTGGCCTCTAGCACCGGGGCGAAGATATCGAGCGCGGGTACGGGCAGGGCCTCATCGGCCTTGACGCGGCGGGAGGGCAGATAGCCGCCGAGTGCCTTGCGACGATCATGCAGATACTTAATCTCAGGCGCATCGGGAGAGGGCTTGAGAAACGGCACCTCTGGGAGCTCGGCATCCGACACAGGAATGCCAAACCGATCGCGAAACTCTTTAATCACCTGGTCGTCGAGCTTCTTGGTCTGGTGCGCCGTGTTGCGGCCCTCGGCCACCTTACCCATACCAAAGCCCTTAATGGTCTTGACCAAGAGCACCGTGGGCTGGCCCTTATGGCGCACAGCGGCAGAGAAGGCAGAGTAAATCTTGTGGGGGTCATGCCCGCCACGGTTTAGGCGCCAGATATCGTCGTCTGACATGTTGGCCACCATCTGCAGGCCCTTCGGATGCTTACCGAAGAAATGCTTACGTACATAGGCCCCGTCGTTAGCCTTGTAGTTCTGGTATTCACCATCGACCGTGTCCATCATGATCTTCTTTAAGATACCTTCGTTGTCCTTGGCTAGGAGTTCATCCCAATACCCACCCCAAATTACCTTAATGACATTCCAGCCCGCACCGCGGAAATCGCTCTCGAGCTCTTGAATAATTTTGCCGTTACCCCGCACCGGGCCATCTAGGCGCTGAAGGTTGCAGTTCACCACCATTACCAGGTTGTCTAGCTTCTCCCGCGCAGCAAGGCCGATAGCCCCCATCGACTCGGGCTCGTCCATCTCGCCGTCTCCGCAGAATGCCCAGACCTTGCGCTCAGCCGTATCCGCAAGACCACGTGCGTGCATGTACTTTAGGAAGCGCGCCTGGTAGATGGCCATAATCGGACCCAGACCCATGGAGACCGTGGGAAACTGCCAGAAATCAGGCATGAGCTGAGGGTGCGGATAGCTCGATAGCCCTTTGCCACCCACCTCACGACGAAAGTTGTTGAGCTGCTCCTCGGACAAACGCCCCTCGAGAAATGCGCGTGCATAGATGCCGGGGCTTGAGTGCCCCTGAATAAAGAGCAGGTCATGCCCCTTGGGATGATCAGGCCCCTTCCAGAAATGGTTAAAGCCAATCCCCAGCATGTTGGCCAGCGAGGCGAAGCTCGAAATGTGCCCACCAAGGTCGCCATCGGCACGGTTGGCCCGCACGACCATGGCCATGGCATTCCATCGCATCCAGGACCGCAAACGCTCCTCGTACTCGAGGTTGCCCGGGCAGTGTTCCTCGCGGGCCGCTGGGATGGTGTTGACATAGGCCGTGTTGGCCGAGAACGGAATGTAGCCGCCCGCCCTGCGTGTCTCATCGATGAGTGCCTCAACCAGAAACCGGGCGCGGTCGGGGCCTTCGCGGGCAATCACCGCATCGAGGGCCTCACGCCACTCGATAGTCTCCTGAGGGTCCGTGTCTGCCTCGGTATTGATCTGCTGGCTGACATGTGGGGGAAGGGTGGACATGAAGGCTCCTGACGAAGTAAGAAATGAAAGATCGCAACGACGCTACTGGCACTACGTAGGATTGTCCGGGGCTAAGTGCCCAAGCGCAAGCAAATTTCCGCTATGCGGCATAACATTTCACATAGAGAAATACTCATACGCCGTACACTTACACCCTACGACACCATAGCCACGACCGCCATGAAATTTCGAATGCCTCGATGGCTAAAACCGTCCCTAAACCAGACCGAACAGGAACTCTCCCGGGAGATTGCCTTTAGGAGGGCGATGGAAGACGCCATGCCAACGGGCATGCGCACCATTGATCTGGAAGGTCGTATTACTTATGTCAACCCCGCCTTCTGTCGCATTGTGGGCTTATCGCAAGAGCGACTTGTCGGCGCTCTGCCCCCCTACCCCTATTGGCCCCCGGAAGAGACTGCGCAGCTGCGGCTCAATATCAAGCGGCTGCTTCAGGGTGAGATGCACCTACTCAACACCCAGATTAACGTCATGCATCGCGACGGCAGAAGACTCATCTGTCGCATGTACACCTCGCCCCTTCGCGATGCCCATGGCAAACAGGTGGGTTGGATGACCTCGGTAACCGACATTACCGAGCCCAGTCGCATTCGGGCAGAACTAGCACAGGCCCAAGAGCGATTTATTACGGTGTTGCAGTCACTGGACTCTGCCGTTTCGGTGGCACCGCCCACCTCAGACCAGGAGCTTCTATTTGCCAACGAGACCTATCGGAAATGGTTTGGCGACTCGCTTCAAGCGGGTCACAGGCCCATGGCAGAGACCAGTCGCTCCCCCTGGGCAGACAGCCGGGAATTTTTCAGCCCCAGCGTGCAACGCTGGTTTGATGTGCGGGTTCGCAGCATTCAATGGGTAGACGGCCGCGTTGTACAGCTGGTGGTGGCCACCGACATTACCCAGAGGCGGCTGGCCGAGCAAAACCAGCGGCTTCAGTACGAACGCCTTGAGCAGACCTCACGGCTCATTAATATGGGAGAAATGGCCTCATCACTCGCCCATGAGTTAAACCAGCCACTTACCGCAATCGCCAACTACACCATGGGCGCTGTCGCCCGGGTTCGTGCCGCGCAGTCCCGCGGGGAGCATCTGTCCTGCGAAGACCTTGAAGAAATGCTCGCCAAAACAGCGCGTCAGGCCGAGCGCGCAGGCCAGGTCATCCGGCGCATCCGCAGCTTCGTGAAGCGTAGTGATCCGATACGCAAGTTTGTTGATCCCGCTGCCATCGTGGCCGAGGCGGTAGGCCTAGCCGAGATCGATGCACGGGCACTAGGCATGCAGATTCTGCAAGAGATTGATCCATCCCTGCCAGCGATCTTTGTGGACCCTATTTTGATTGAACAGGTGCTTCTCAATCTTATTAAGAATGGCCTAGAGGCCATGCGCCAGACGGACCAGAGGGAACTGCGTATTGAGGTGCAGACACGCGACGAACAGATCCTCTTTGCAGTCATAGACCGGGGGCCCGGCGTGGCGCCCGAGATCAAGGAGCGGCTTTTCGACTCGTTCTACACCACCAAGGCCGAAGGCATGGGCATGGGCCTCAATATCTGCCGTTCTATTATTGAATCCCACCAAGGCCGTCTCTGGTTCGACGACAACCCCCAAGGCGGCTGCAGCTTCCGGTTTACACTGCCACTTGAGGCAATGCCGCAGCCGACACAACCGACTGAAACGACTTCAAAACCCTCAACTGCAATGGAGACCGGGCAATGACCGAGATGGTGTATGTGGTGGACGACGATGAGGCCGTGCGCGATTCTCTGCGCTGGCTCCTTGAGGGCAACGGGTTTAGGGTCTCGTGCTTTGATTCTGCAGAGCGTTTCATTAACAACCTGCAGGTAGTTCAATCCCAGAGAGCTTGCCTTATTCTCGATGTGCGTATGCCGGGTATGACTGGGACAGAGCTTCATGAAGAGCTCATTGAGCGAGAAATTAATATCCCGCTGATCTTTATCACGGGCCATGGCAGCGTGCCCATGGCAGTGGACAGTATGAAAAAGGGGGCCGTGGACTTTCTCGAGAAGCCTTTCAATGACGCGCAACTCTGTGCTTTGGTGGCTGGCGCGTTTGAGAAGCTTAGAGACGGAGAAGAAAAAACTCTGGGGTCGAAGCGGGCGAAGGAACTTCTGGAACGCCTGACCCCTCGCGAGCAACAGGTGCTGGAACGTATCGTGGCTGGGCGACTGAATAAGCAGATTGCAGACGACTTAAACATCAGCATTAAAACCGTGGAGGCGCATCGCGCCAATATCATGGACAAAATTGAGGCACGCACGATGGCAGACCTGATGAAGACCGCCTTGGCTGCGCAAGAAGTCTAAGTGCTATAATTTCGCTTCTTGAAGAGACACATGCGGCTGTAGCTCAGTTGGATAGAGTACCTGGCTACGAACCAGGGGGTCGTGGGTTCGAATCCTGCCAGCCGCGCCAAATGAAGGGGATCAGGGAAACCTGTTCCCCTTTTTACTAGTCGTTCCTAAGGTCCGCGTAGCCGAGACTCATAGAAAAACGGTCAAGCAATAAGTCATAGCTGACCAACCCCGCTGCATCCGCATTCTGGTAGCCCACACCCAGATCTATTCCATACCGCGAGGACGCCCCAGGGTATACAGTGAACCCAACGGCTGCACTCGGGCGATCTGTACGGTCTGACGCTAATGCTTTCACGGTAAAACCAAGCGAGCCCCGATCTGCCTCGTCAAAGAGGTAGCTAATTCCTGCAAAAAATGCTGGTTCAGCATGGGCGACCGAGGTAAGCGAAATCAGGCCTGCGGCAATAAGTGTCTTAAGTTTCATAGAGCGAATCCTTTTTCGGAAAAAATTTATTTCGAGAACATAGGGCTGAGAATGCAACTGCCCCTTAAGACGCATGTCATTTCTTACGTTTTTGACGCCTTTAACGCGCTGAACCATCGCCAACTCAAGTTGAGATGCCAGGATGTATGCGTGAGGCATCTGCTTCGGATGTTCAATCCTCTTGGCGCAGCAAAATCCGCGAATTAAGTGGTAACTTGCGTGGAATTGACTCAGAGTCGTGCAGAAACTGCTCGGGCCCTCGTTATTGTCAGAAACGCTTGACTACCCGTAGCTGAGTGAAATTGCTGTGCCTTGCATTACGTGAACTTGTGGTCACCATGTGCTGGGCAGCAAGGTTGGCATCGATGAAATTAAGCTTCGTCGAGAGAAATGCACCTGCGGCAGTCAATTCGAAGCGATTGGGGCCACTGACAAATAACGGGTTGCTCATTCTGTCATCTTGATGTTGCTTCACATGTACCGCGTGTAGCCCGAATGGTCCGATAGAGGTCAGATATCCAGCCGCTGCTTCTATGGCATGCCAGTTACCACTACGCCAGTCATTATCCTCGTTGGTTGAGTTCAATCCCAGTGCAAGCTTGCTGGACAATGCCCATTTTTGGTTGGGCTGATACGTTGCCTGTAGCTCTGGGCGTAGCGTGTAGAAGTTGCCTAGGCCGATGTTTTGCCCTGCATTAGCATCGTATTCCCCCGTCGGCAGGACCAACGAGGTTGAAACTCTGAACTTCCAGCGGCCTTCTGCACGAAGCCAACTGGCATTGAGATCCAGATCACCGATTCCCTGCGCTTCACCATTTCGCTTCTCGAGTTCGCCAATCAATACCGTGGCCAGCGGTAGCGGTAACGTCCTTTCTATTAGTGGAGCACTCGGTTGCGTCGTGAGAATGGCCTCCACACGGCTATAAGGGAGTGTCGCAGTGAAGGCTAATCTTTCATCCGCATTTGGACCCTGGATCACTTTCACCAATGTCAGTGCCGTGATGTCGGCCTTTCCGTCTGACTTGAGGGTGACTGTTCTGTTGAGTAGGGTGATCCGTCGATCGTTGCCATCGTCTCCAGTCAACCTTTTGCCATCGACATGCGTATGTGAAATAGCGGCGATCCAGCCTTCCTCAGGTAAAGGGGAAAATATTTCACCCCCCAAAGTGCCGGCCAGGTTGTATCTGACTCTGAAGTCTTCGGCCGCTGTAACACTCTGGCAAACGCAGCCAGCGACCATGGCTATCAATGCTCTTTGAATTGATCGTCTCCTTCTTATTGTGGCTGCCTCCGATTTCCTTGAACAAAGGCGCCTTAATCTTACCTCCCATTTGGGTCTGTACTGTAAAGAAGCTTGCAACCCCTGCGAGCATCCGACTCTTCTCTGCCTACTGACACTGCATAAGCGACGGAGCACGTCGCGCCTTTTGCTGCTGTTATTTCACTTACAGAGGAGTTCCATATGGCTAACCCACTAATTTCGATAGTGAAGACTGCTGACTTAAGAAACTCAGATGGCACTGATGATCTTGATGATGTGATTGATTCCGCAGGCGACACGATTCTCTATACCGTTTCGGTAACCAATGTTGGGGATACCGATTTAACAGGTGTGGTCCTGATCGACCCCCTTATTGCAGAAAGTCTAGATACAAACGAAGACGGTGTGATCGACGCAGACGACATCACCGGAGGCGACCTTAATGAGAATGGGATCTTGGAGGTCGGTGAGACCTGGACCTGGAGTGGCGCCTACCAGGTAACGCAGGACGATATCAATAACCGGGGCACCTACGATAGCCCGGTAGACCCCGACTCGATCAATGACAATCTGATTCGCAATCTGGCTTTCGTGAGCACAGCGGAGGGCGCCGAGGAGGACGCCGAGGTTGACACAACCCTCGACTACGATCCGCAGATTCGGGTCTTAAAGGTCGCAGACGTGGTCAACGAAGACGGTAGCGATGACACCGACGAGGTCGTAGATACCGCGGGTGACATCATCAAGTACACGGTCACCGCATCGAATATTGGTAACGTGTCTCTGAACAACTTCTCGCTCACAGACAGTTTGACCACCGATCTTTTCGACGTGAACTCCGACGGTGTTGTCAATGTTTTTGACGCGGTGAGTGGTGATGACGGCAACGGCATACTTGATGTCGGCGAGAGCTGGATATTTCAGGGCCAGTATCAGGTGACCCAAGAAGACATTGATAACCGAGGAAACTACAACGGGCCAGATGGCGACGATCTGAACGACAACGTACTTCGAAATAGCGTTGCCGTAACGACCCAGACAATTGACCAGAACATCTCAGGTGCAGCGGTTGTCTTTACTGAGTTCGACTATCGCCCAGTCATTCTTCTTGAGAAGACAGCCGTTCTTTATAACGCTGATGCGTCACTCGATGAAGATGGGGCCATTGATGCCGCTGGTGAGGTTATTAAGTACCAGTTGAACGTACAAAACGCTGGGAATGTCACCTTATCGAACGTGTTGGTGGTGGATCCCTTGACGGCTGCCTCAATGGACAAAAATGATGATGGCGTTATTGATGTTCAGGATATCGATAGCGGCGATTTGAACGACAACGGCATCTTAGAGGTTGGTGAGACCTGGGTCTTCTCGGGTGAGTATACGGTGACGCAGGCCGACATCAACGCTCGCGGCACTTATGATGGCCCAGACCCCGGGACGGAAAATGACAACATCATTCGGAACTTTGGCGGTGTGACGGCATTGGCAACGGATGATCAACAGATTACGCGTGACGCTTTTGCCGATGTTCGGATAGTCACCCTGCCCGAGCTCAGAGTCGAGAAGGTGTTCTTAAATGTCACCAACGGCAATGGCAATGAGCTTGCAGATGCCGATGGGGATGTTCTGAACTACCGCGTGGTGGTGACCAACACAGGCAACATCACCTTGACCGATGTCACGGTAACCGATCCGCTGACTGGTCAGAACCTCACGGGCCTGACCCTCAACCCAGGCGAGTCGCAGGAGTTTGAGACAAGCTACACCCTCAAGCAGTCCGATCTGGACGACCAAGGCGGTGGTGATGGCGATGTGGATAACACCGCAACGGCCGACTCAGGTCAGACCGATCCCGTAAGCGCCTCGGCAGTCGTACCCCTGGTCTATAACCCAGACTTAGAGATCGTGAAGACCGCTGATGTTGAAATGGTTGATGAGGTCGGCGACATCATTCACTACACGATCGAAGTCTCCAACACGGGTAATGTCACGCTGACAGACGTACAACTGACCGACTCCCTGATTCAGGATAGCCTGATGCCACGCGACCTTGACCTTGATGGCGTGATTGACGGCGATGGGGATGCCGATGGTGCGTTAGACGTTGGTGAGACTTGGTACTGGGTGGGGCAATACCAAGTCACTTCGGCCGACTACGAAGCCGCACTGGCCTCTATGGAGCAGTATTTCATTCGAAATACCGCAACCGTTGACACCGATGAAACTGACCCAGAGAGTGACTCCGAGGATGTCGAACTTTTTGCCCAGCCCATGGCTGAAGGTTTGAGCCCCGGTTACTGGAAAAACCATGCGAGTGATTGGGATGGCGTGGCAACGAGCATGAGCTTTGAGGAGTTCTTCTTTGGTAGCCAGCAGCCGAGTCTCCTGTGGACAGTCACAGGGAAGGGAAAACCCACTACGCAGCAGGACATCACGCTGATGCAGGCTCTTGAGCTTGGTGGGGGCGGTGAGGCCGCTCTCGCTCGCTCGGCGGTCGCAGCGGTGCTGAACGTCAGAGACGAAGATGTGACTTATCAGTTTAGTGAGAGTCAGATCAAGGCCTGGGTCACTGACGCCTTATCGGGTCAGCCGGTAGATCTCGATGAGGATGGCACCTTCGAGTTTGCCGCCGGTAAGATGGCGATTGACGGCGTGAAAGATCTTCTGGATTACAACAACAATCTAGGGGTGTCTTGAGTCTGACGTAAGACTTCCGCTTTAAAACGAGAGCGCCGCCCGGAAATGGGCGGTGCGGTTCGCCACGATGTTGTTGCTTAGACTCCCACCCTACGGGGAAAGAGGGTTGGAGAGGCTGAGACGAGTCTGACCAAGGCCTCTTGTACTTCTGGCTCCAGGCTAAGAATGACCTGCTCGAGTCTGCTCGGTACCCGCGCAGGAACTCTGGTTTCTGGTGTTGCTGGGCATCTCCCGGCCTTAATCACCTGGTCCATATCCAAATCCAACCAATCAACCAGCACCTGCATGTGATCACAGCGCGGTAAAGAGACGCCCCGTACCCAACGCCGTACGGTCTCTCCCGATACCCCGTTGGTAGTAATACGCAGATTAAAGTGCATAGCAACGAACGAGGTCGACGGCAGCCTTCCGTATTTCTTTTTCAAGGCGACTCGTAAGGCGGCCGCAAAGTGGTCTTTAAAACTGAGGCTCTTCATTTGCATCTCTGTATTAACGTAAAAAATTAATACTAGGGGTTATACTGATGCAAGTAAATAGCAAAGTGTCGAAAAGTCGACTATTCCACATTTTGTGTGGTGAAGATTTTCATGCACACATAGCCGGTGAAGTCTCTATACCCATAAGGTAAGGGGCGCTTACTGAACGAAAAAGAACCGAGCTCGCCTTCGCGAGAAGGCACCGAGCCACCTACTCTACCGACTCAGAGTAACGCTTAGAACTCACCTTTGGCTTGAGCATACTAGGAGTGACCTTGGTCAAATCAATATTATTGAGATCGACATCGAAGGGCTCTCGAAGCTTTACTTGGCGGGACACCTCTTTTCTAGAGAGTGCGCCGTAGGACTGTACCCAGGCATCAAGCTCGGCTGCCGAATAGCGCCACATAAGAAACGACACGAGTACGCCCATGGGGACAAACCACGCAACGATCATGACAAGAAGGGTAACTTCGGCAAATTCCATAGCCGCATGTTAAGGGGTTCTCCGGCGTTTGGCTAGGGCGCGCGGTAGACTCCATCTTCATGGATACTGCCGAAATTATTCAGACCATTGCGGTCTATGCGCTCCCGGTTTTGCTGGCTATTACCCTGCATGAGGCTGCCCACGGCTATGCCGCACGACAATTTGGTGACAACACGGCCTGGCTTGCCGGGCGCATTAGCCTCAATCCCCTGCGACACATCGACCCTCTGGGTACGATCGTTATGCCCATCGCCATCTACTTCCTCACCCAAGGCGCCTTTCTCTTTGGCTACGCAAAGCCAGTACCGGTCGACTTCAATGCGCTGAATCACCCCAAGCGCGACATGATCTGGGTAGCGCTGGCCGGTCCAGGTGCCAACCTTTTTCAAGCAGTTCTCTGGGGTATGGCCTATGTGCTGCTCAAAGGCCTAGGCATCGATGAACCGTTCCTGATCAAGACCTGCCAGGCTGGCGTGTTCGTGAATGTGATCATGATGGTCTTTAATCTTTTGCCGCTTCCACCCATGGACGGCGGAAGGGTGCTGGTGGGACTGCTGCCCTGGCGGGCAGCCATAGCCGTATCTCGCATCGAGCCGTATGGGTTTTTCATCTTGCTTGCCTTATTGCTTATGGGTCTGGTCTCTGAGTTTTGGATGCAGCCCCTTATGGCACTGAGCTTCACGCTACTCGACGCGCTGCTCGCCCCCCTGCGATGGCTGCTACTTCCTGGGCAGTGAAACTAGGCATGCAGATTTTGCGGCCCGTATAAGAAAAACCTAGGTAAGACTGCAGGAATGTAATGCCCAACCAAGAAAGACTTCTCATCACCGGTGCAGGGGTGGCTGGGCTGACCTGTAGCCTTGCCCTTGCCCAAGCGGGCAGATCCATTCAGCTGTTAGAGCAGGCTACCGGCCCCTCGCACGAGGGTGCAGGCCTGCAACTGGGGCCCAACGTGACTGCCAGACTGCGCTCCCTGGGCCTGCTTGACGCACTCCTGCCTCTGGCCGGACAGCCTCAAGCACTCCGTCTACGACGCCTCAGCAGCCATGCCACGCTGGCGCGACTGCCGCTTGGATCCGCATTCACCGCCCGCTACCGGGGTGTACCCTACCTCACGATACACCGGGCAGACCTTATCAAGGAATTGTTATCGGCCAATCTGGCAGTAGGCGTGCAGCCGCAGTGGTCAACGCGCATTGAACACGTGCGGCAGACCGACCGTGAGGTACAGGTGCGCACCCAGTCGGGCCAGGTACTCCGCGCCGACGGTCTCATTGGGGCCGATGGAATCTGGAGCCGCTGTCGTCTGGCGGTACCAGCAGCACTAAACAATCCACCTCGCCCTGTAGGACAGATCGCCTTTCGCGGCCTCATCAGCGACACAAGCCAGGTTCCCGCCCAACTGCTCGAGGAGGTCACCGTATGGACACGGCCCGGCCTGCATCTGGTGGGCTACCCGGTGCGGGCGGGTCGCGCCTACAACCTCGTGGCGCTCTGCCCTATACCGCGCGACTGGCAGACGGCAAGCCAGGGCTGGGGGCAGCCTCTTCCGGAGGCGGTACTGAAATCCTTTGAGGCCAAGACCCACAAGACCGTGCGGTCCTTGCTCTCTCTGGCCACGCCGTGGCATGCCTGGGCTATGCAGGCAAACGAGCCACTGGCATCGGCCGAGGCCATGCACCTGGGCCGCGTGATTCTCCTTGGCGATGCAGCCCATGCCTTGCGCCCGCATCTGGCCCAAGGCGCAGGAATGGCGATTGAAGATGCCCACAGCCTTGCGAAGACTCTTCTTCAGTCCGATGCGCCACTGCATATGCGCCTCGCCCAGGCTGCACAAGACCGCTGGCAACGTAACGCAGAGGTACAGCGTGCCTCTGCGCGTAACGGACAGCTGTTTCAGATGCGGGCGCCATGGGTCTGGGGAAGAGATCTTGCCCTTCGACTGCTGGGCCCAAGACTCATGGACCAGCCGTGGCTATATTCCCGATAAAGTGATGTAACCAGATTCATACAACTTGTTAAGAAGCTGTGCTTAAATTGGGGCAGTTAAGGAACGCGATATACGCTACGCGCGAAATAAAAAGTGAGGACTGCGTATGACAAACAGTACCGATTCGACAACTCTCGCGATTGCAGAGCTCACGATGCTTCGTCAGGTCTTTGCGCAAGACACGATCTCGGAAGGACTCAATGCGCTTGCAACAGGCCTGAGTATGTTTTTTAGCGCCCATGTCGAATGGGCCACCGCAGATGCAATCGATCAGGCCAGTGAAATATCAAACGCCACCCAAATAGAATGGGTAGAGATCGGTGGACAGATGCTCGGCTGTCGTTTTCTGCGAGAGGAGCCACTATCGGCAGCCCAGCAACGACATGCCCGACTGATTATTGACCTAGCAACAAGATGGTTCAACAGTCTCGCGACGATTGATCATATAACTGGCCAACTTGAAAAGTCGGCCTACGTTGATTCATTAACTGGCCTTGCTAATCACCGTTACTTTAAAGAAGCACTCACCCGATCCATCGCTCGGTCTAGCCGATCAAATCTCATGTTAGCTGTACTGCATGTCGACCTAATAGGCTTCAAGCAGATCAATATGCAACTCGGTGACGATATTGGCGACGAACTCCTTTTTTCCCTAGCCGAACAGCTAAAACGTCTCGTCCGGACGGACGATATCGTTGCGCGTATAGGCCCTGACGAATTCATGATTCTTCTCAATCAGGTTGGAAACCAGGAGAACGTGTCAAGAATCGTCGAACGTTTTGAGAACTGCTTTGCGACTCCGCCTATCCCTACGCACCTATGGAAAGGCGCCCGAATTGGCATCGCATCCTACCCACTAGATGCCCAGGATACGGACACGCTTATACAGGCCGCGCGCTTGGCTATGGAATCAACTAAAGACTCCGATCATGCGGCCCACGCCTATTTCAATGAGTTACCCGTTGATACCAACTAGCAACACTTCTGCAGCGGGGTACAAAGGGGGCTGTGCCCGAATATGGATTCCTGTTATCGATGACCTCGCGCCCAGCTATGACGATACAGTTATAAGTAAGATTTCAAATGCCCTGCTTAGTCGCATACAGGCTTTCCTTCGTAAGGAGTTAACCAAACATATTCACGGACCCTGGAAGGTGCAGCGCATCGATCAGCTTGGCTATGGCGTGTTCGAGGTTGCCCTTGATGACCGCGTATCGAGAAAGACTTGGATTCACTGGCTAGAGAGTCTGCGTAGCCATATCGAGAAGCCCATGAAGCCCAAGGCACTCTCGTTTGTTATCCATCCGAGAGTACGCGTTGGCATAGATATCTCAACCAAGCGCGCAAATGCGGCCCTAGGGATAAGAGCTCAGTCAGCGATTAAGGCCTGCACGCAGTCCGAGCCAATAGCGATTTATCAGCCAGAGGCCCAGCAGCGAAAACTGCATCATATCCAGCTCGAATCGGAGATTCGGAGCGGACTTAAAAGAAACGAGTTCATCAGTTATTTCCAGCCGAAGATTGATCCTCATACGCGAAAAATTGCTGGGGCCGAAGCCCTGGTTCGGTGGCATCGGCCAGGCCATGGCACGATATTTCCAAAAGACTTTATTGATGTAGCCGAGCAATCGGAGCTCATTCAGGCTATTGGTGCTGCGGTTGCCGACCAGACCGTCGACCTGCTGGCGAGGCTTTCAAAAAAGAACAAAGCGGTCCCGATATCGATCAATCTTTCAGACCGTGATATAGACCACGAATCAGCAGTTACCGCTCTAGGGCAAAAGCTCGTCGCGCGTAGGCTAAAGATGCAGATGGTGTCTTTCGAGATCTCTGAGAAAATCGTTGCGCTCGACGACAGCCGTCACCGTGCCTTTTTCAAGCTAATCAATAAGCAAGGATTCGAGCTTGCGCTCGATGATTTTGGTACCGCGTATTCGAGCCTCGCCCGGCTTGTGCATCTTCCGGTTCGCGAAATAAAGCTGGATCGGTGCTTCGTAAAACAGGCAAAGTCATCCCCGAGGGGGCTTAACCTCCTAATCTCCACCGCAAAGATGCTGCTTCTCAGTGATTATCGGGTTACGCTCGAGGGAATCGAACGCGCTCAGGAGTTGCGGATATTTAAGTCCCTTCCGGGCTGCCTTGCGCAGGGCTTCTTCTTCTCACCGGCTTTGCCAGCCGGTGAACTAGAAAGGCTACTATGATCAAGCGCTTGTTACTGGCTGGGGCCTGCCTTCCCTTCCTTCTGTCGGCACCTAACCCCGCACTCTCTCAGACGCTGGAATGCCCAGTCGATAACGCAAATAAACGAGAAGCTGTGAGACTAAGTGTTGCCATTGTTCCGCAACTTCCTCCACTAGAGCTTTTTAAGCGCTGGACCCCGTTACTACAGATGGTAAGCGCCCGCACAGGACTATGCTTTCATCTTGTAATTCCAAAGACCATTCCGGAATTTGAGGCACTATTTCTAAAAGGTGAGCCAGATATCGCCTTTCTTAATCCCTACCACCAGGTCATGGCCCACGACGCACAGGGGTACGTCCCTATGCTCGCAGACAGTAAGCCCCTTACAGGCATTATCGTCGTTCGCAGAGACAGTACAGTTCACGGTATTAAGGATCTCAATAGGCAAACTATCGCCTTCCCGGCACCGAATGCATTTGCCGCGTCGCTTCTGTTACGGGCTATCCTAACGGAGTCTAAGATCGATTTTCGTGCCCAATATGTTCAGACGCACAGTAATGTCTACCGAGCAGTCGCTGCCGGTAATTTAGTAGCTGGCGGTGGAGTCAATAACACGCTCGCCAGAGAGCCCCAGGCGCTTAGAGACGAGCTTCGTGTTCTCTACGAATCACCCGGTTTTCGCTCCCACCCTCTATCTGCGCACCCTCGCGTACCTCCCAAAGTAAGACAAGAATTTTCAAATGCGATCTTTGAGTTAGCCCTCTCCGACCAGGGGAAAAACCTCCTGAATCAAGTCCAGCTCCCAGACCCCTCAGCGGCGACTTACCGCGCTGACTATGCCCCGCTAGAGCGGCTTGGAGTCCAGAGGTTCGTTGTTTCTGACAACTAGATGTCTCCTCGCGTAGCTGCCAACAGGCCGAATGAGGCGCTCGTCTCATCAGGGTATTTTCTTCAGACAGCTCTCCTCCTCGCGTTTTCTACAGTTCTCATGCTTGCGGCTGGCGCCTATTGGATAAGCCACCAGGCGACGGCCACACTTGATGCTCAAGAGCAAGAGAATCGGAATGCGCTTGCAGTGGGCCTTAGTCTTGCCGTGGCAGAGTCACTCGCATTAAATGACCCTAGCGCTATCGAGTCACGACTTATCCAGGCATTATCAAATCAGAATATTCAAGACGCGGTTGTAACCGATCGGGATGGCAATATTCTGTCCTTTGTAAAGGCGACCGAGCAGGAAGCTCAACCTATCTTTAATCAGCGAAAAATCAGCGTCTTACCACCAATAGGGTTGCGTACCTATGAGGAAACGACCGACGGCCGTGTCTACCAACGTTGGCAACAAATCGAGGCCGGTGGGCCTGTTGGATGGTTAAGAATCACCACCACCGACGAGCGTACTCGGAGGTCCGTTACGACACTGGGTCAGGAGATACTTGCACTCGCCGCGCTAACCGCCACAGCCATGCTTACCGCATTTGGCCTGATTCTTAGACGTGCCTATCGGGCTATTTCGACCCACGAAAGCCGACTGAGCCAGAGTAACCTTATGCTCAGCGACGCTGCAAACCGCGACCCTCTCACCCAGTTAGGAAATCGCTCGGCACTCAACCAGGCCCTGCAGACCTTTATATCGAGGGCAAGTGAATCAGGTGCTGGATTCGCACTGTGCTTTATTGACCTCGATGGCTTCAAACCCGTAAACGATATCCATGGCCATAAGGCAGGCGATGAGGTCTTAAGAGTCGTGGCACAACGTATTAAATCGACTGCACGGGAAAGCGACTTCACCGCAAGGCTGGGTGGCGACGAATTTGTTTTGCTCGTGGGCGATATCGATAACGTTTCAGAACTGGGCCCCGTATTTAATCGGCTCATGCGTGCAGTTTCGGAGCCGATAGCACTTAGTGGCCTTTCCATTACTATCGGCTTAAGCATCGGCGCCAGTATTTTTCCTAAGGACGGCGCCACGGCGGAGCTACTGCTCTCACACGCAGACGAGGCAATGTATCGCGCCAAAAAATCTGGTGGGCAACAAGTGGCTGTATGGTAAGAAAACAAGCCAACCGTCAGCCCTTCGGACCATCTTCATAGTGCCGAAGACCGTCTGGTAATTAGTTCACACACTATTTACGTGGCAGACCAGATCATCCTCTCCCTGTGATAGGGGCAGTCCCGCAGAATCTTTAGCCAATGCAACATTAAAGTCACGAGGCAGTGGCACATCGTTTTTCACGGCCAAGACCTCTGCCATGACACTCACCGCAATCTCCGCGGGCGTTTTACTTCCAATATAGATACCGATCGGGCCGCGCAGGCGGGCCAGTGAGTCTTCGGTCTGATCGAAATGCTCGATGAGACGCTGCTTACGCTGCGCATTGTTACGCCTCGACCCTATTGCACCTATGTAAAAGGCATCGGTCTGCAGGGCCTCCAGCAGGGCCAGATCATCAAGCTTCGGGTCATGGGTGAGCGCCAGTACACAGGTGCGCTGATCAGGGCGAAAGGCCTTCACCAGATCATCTGGCCAATCATGCACGAGCGTGACTCCGGGCACAGACCATGCCGAGCGATACTCATCACGTGGATCGCAGACGGTGACCGAAAACCCATTGAATATCGCCATGGTGGCGAGGTATTCGGTGAGCTGACCCGCTCCGATCAGTAGCATTCGATACTGGGGGCCAAAGGTATTGACAAGTCGTAACTCATCAATAGCCAAAAGGCTTGGTGAATCACAGGCCTCAAGCGTCACTGCACCCGTGGTTAATAGCGTGGTGCGCTTCATTAGCTGACCCTTCTCTAGGGCCGCCACCAGTGCCTCAAGCTGATTGGCTTCGGGATTGAATTCAAGTAGCAGCTCGAGGGTTCCGCCGCAGGGCAGACCAAACCGATGGGCCTCGTCTGCGGTGATGCCATAGCGCAGGCGTCGCGGGGGGCCCTCAATATCCTGTACCGGCGCACCCTTCTGGTCTTTAGACACGCGTGACTGAGAAAACTGGCGAATAAGGTCGTCCTCAATACAGCCGCCTGAGACCGAACCGACCACAGCACCGGCCTCCGAGAGCGCCATGATCGACCCTACGGGCCTAGGAGAACTGCCCCAGGTACGAATGACCGTAGCCAATAGCGCCCGCTTTCCTTCGCTACGCCAGGCCTTCAGCGTCTGAAGAACGATTAGGTCGAGATTTTCCATACCGAGTCCGCCATGAAGAAGACTACGACTTCTGCCGCTATACCGAAGGCGGCGTTGAAAAGATCACCGCCGCGGCTGCGGCCGCGACCACCAAAAACCATGCCCAGCGGGGGATCGTGCTCCAGATGGAAGGCGACGCAGAGGATGGCTGTGCCACCTCAGCGCCCTTCTCCTCTAATGCACCCTGGGTTCCCAATCGTTCAGCCAAGGCCGCCTCAAACCGCTTAAAGAAATCTTCAGCAAGCGACTTCGCGGCCGCATCGATCAGGCGCTGACCCACCTGGGCAAGCTTCCCCCCCACCTGAGAGGAGACCTCATAGACGAGCATGACGCCCTCGGCGTTGGGCTCTAGACGCACCTTGGAGCTCCCCTTCCCGAATCCGGCCACACCGCCCTGGGCCTCAAAATGCAACACATAGGAGACGGGCGGATTCACCTCATCGAGTGTGACCTTGCCAGAAAACTTCGCAGACACCGGACCAATCTTGATCGAGACACCAAGGGCATAGGCCAATTCGCCCGTGGCTTCAAAACGATCGCAGCCCGGAATACAGGCCTTTAAGATCTCTGGGTCGTTGAGTGCCTGCCAGGCTTGATCTGCGGTGGCGTGAAGCTGCCGATTTCCCTGCATCTGCATAAATCATCCTCTCTTAAGAAGGCGTTGTAGTCCGTCGGCCAGCTCTTCTAGCCGTGACAGATTGTGGACCGCGAGCATGGCATGCGACTGACGGGCGAGAACACTTGCTCCGCCAGCCAGGGGTGCATACCCATCGAACCGCAGCAATGGATTGAGCCAGACCAACCGATGGCTCTGCCGATGTAGCCATGATAATTCGGTTTCAAGAGCACCGATGTCTCCGGTATCTAGGCCATCGGAAATCACCAACACCAGGCTACGCCGACCGATGACCGCGCGTCGATGTTCTGTACGCAGTGTGCGAAGGCTATCGGCCATGCGGGTTCCGCCTGCAAAGTCGGGAATCGCGCGTGCGGCCTCGACAATCATGTCGTCGGGGTCAGCGCAACGAAAAGCCGGTGTCAGGTCGGTGAGCTGACTGCCAAAGGCAAAGACCCGTCGTGAGATGCCTCGGGTGGCCGCATGCAAGAAGGCGAGGAGCATGCGGGCATAGCGTTCCATGGAGCCGGAAATATCAACCAGAATAAGTACCGGGAGTGGGCGAAGCCGGGGGATACGGGCGGGCAGATCAATCATTTCTCCGCCTGTGCGGGCTGCGCGACGCATGCAAGCGGACCAATGCAATGCGCCCGCACCCGAACCAGCCATGCGGCGTCGGCTCGGCCACAACGGAACAGGCAGAGGAATCTGGGTCGCCAGCTGCTGCACGAGCCTAAACTCACTGGCACTGAGCATCTCGAAGTCGGCCGTGCGTAGCCGCTGACTGTCACTCATCGACATGGCCGCGTCTAGACGATGCTCCTCCTTCGGGGGCGAACGGTCTGGCCCGGAGGCTACGGGTGGTGAAGACAAGGCCTCTTGGCTGCGGGGCCTGCGCCTTACACTGTTTTGCTGGGCCTTAGACACAGGCAGCAACTGCGCCATGAGCTGCTTGGCGATTTCGGGGTTACGAAACATCGCCTCAAAAAGCTCATGAAAGACCATGCGGTCCTGCTCTCGGCTCACCAGGACAGACTCTAAGGCCCACCGAAGGTCGTCTCTGTTCTCTAGTGCAATTGCCTGCGCCGCACGCAGGCCCAGGCTGATGCGGGCAGAATCTACGGGGAGACCGGCGCGGCGCAAGAGCCGGCCAAAACCCACAATGTTTTCAGCCAGCTTGCCCGACCGGGCATCGCCCAGCGCGGAGAGGGCCATAGACTAGGCCGCCTTCTCCGGGGCCAATAGCTCCTGCATCAGGGGCTCCAGCGCAGCGATATCTTCTTTCTGTTTGAAGAGAACCCCCGAGGTAGACTCCACCACTTCCGGATCTAAATGCAGAGTATCAAGGGCCACTAATGCCTTAGCCCACTCGACCGACTCGGCAATGCCAGGCACTCGTACGAAGGCATCGGCATAGGGGCGGCTGCGCAGCCGATGCACAAATTGAGCTACTTGTTGACTGAGCTGTTCAGAGGCCTGGGGTACTTGTCGACGCACAATGGAGAGTTCCCGATCACGGTCGGGATAGTCCATGTAATGAAAGAGGCAACGCCGCTTAACGGCGTCGTGCAGATCACGGGTACGGTTGCTGGTGAGAAAGGTAATGGGCAGGGCCTGGGCGGAGACCGTACCAAGCTCAGGAATACTGACCTGATACTCACCCAAGTACTCGAGCAAGAAGGCCTCAAAGGGCTCATCGGCGCGGTCTACTTCATCGATCAATAAGACAACCCCAGGGGCTGGCGCCTGCAGCGCCTTTAAAAGCGGGCGGGCCACCAGAT
>JBEDFV010000101.1:0-3179 GCA_041175005.1 Pseudomonadota bacterium | reverse complement strand
TACGGGAGTCGATCCGCGGGGCGCCACCCCAGGCTGCCCCCCTCTGCTGCGGCCGCCCCCTTGGAGTGCGTGCGGGCCAGTTCGACAAACGAGGCGCCTTTCTTAATCTCTGCGGCCAGCCGCTCGGCCAGTGCCAGGGCGGCTCCACGGACTTCTTGCGAGGCATCTTCGGCCACTGGAATCAGAATCTGCGCAAGGCGCAATTCCTGCGTCTGCGCAAGACTCTGGCCCTGCGCGGCCAAGAAGGCATCAATCTCCGACTCCGAGATCTGCAGTCGGTCTTCAACCTCGCGCTCTCTTAGCCTCGTAATCTGGATCTCTTCGCGAATGTCTTCGCGAAACTGATCAAACACCACCCCTTCAGACTCCAGCTGATTGCGCAGGCCCGTAACCGAGAGGCCATTGCTCTCCGCAAGGCGGGCAATGGCGCGGTCAAGTGTGGTGTTGTCTACCGTAATGCCTACCCGTCGGGCCCGCTGAGACAAAGCAAGGTCGGTAACCATCCGCTCGAGCACCTGACGGCGAAGATCGGCCTCGGGGGCGAGTCGCTGCGAGGAACGCTGCAGGTTCTGGCGTACCTGGGCAATTCGGCGCTGTAGGTCGCTCTCAACAATCACCTGATCGTTGACGATGGCCACCACCCGATCGAGCAAGACAGGCTCAGCCTTTGCCCAGGCGGCTGCCCCATTCCAGACCAGTAGACCAGCGAGACACAGAGCAGGCAAACGCAACATAGGAAACTCTTTAAGAGAAACGAATAGGAACTACTGAAAGTTATCAAACTTGGCGGGCATGGGAGAAAGCCGGTTGATCATGCGGTAATTGGGAATACTCCTGCGAAGGGCATCTAAGGGGTCTGTGCCGACCCGTGCAATGCCGTTGAGTTCTATCTGGAAAAACACCGCATTGTTGGCCTGATCGGCGCCGGTTGCAAATCGCTGCAAGACCGCGCGTGCCACCCAGCAGCCCCCGTCGTATTCGAGGCCGGCCAGCGACTCCACCAGGCCCCTCTGGGCGCCGGTGACCAGATTGGGCTCTTTCTGTAGCGAGTAGTTGTAGCGGCCCACCGCATACCAGTTTTGCGACAAGGGAAGCTGGAAGGCCAGATCGACAATATCGAGTGCCTTGCGGGTAAACCGGTAGGCTAACGAAGCAGAGTATCCCGGACGGGGGTCATATCGCAGGTTGGCAGAAGAGGCCTGCCACCGGCCAAGCTGGGCGGCGTACTGGCCAATTGCATCAAAACGCCAGTACTCTGAAAAAGAAAAACCCCCTTCAGCAAAGAGGTCCGACTCCTGGTCGGTACGTACCGGCTCACCGGGCAAGGCCACCAACTGGGCATCGATATAAAAGCGCTGGGCCACCGAGGCACGCGCAAGCTCTTGGCCTGTCTGTGCATCGAGCATGCGGCTTGTAATGGCCGTGGTGATGTGGTTTTGATCTGCAATGCGGTCCTGCCCTGTAAAGGTCTGATCGGACAGAATCTGGGCCAGGCTCACACTGGGTCGGGCCGAGTCGAAGACAGGAAGACGTGACTGGTCTTTGTAGGGCGTATAGGTATACAAAAGCCGGGGCTCAATGGTCTGGGTGGCCTCACGTCCGCCCCACCGTGCATCGCGCTCAAGCACCGTATTGGTATCGAGGCTAAAGGTGGGTAAGACGCGCGAATACGACTCGGTGGTAGGGTCGACATTGTTGGCAAGGCTGCCCAGGTTCGCAGCCGAAATCGCCGCATTCTGAAAGTATTTACGACGCGTATCGGTAAGGCTACCCGACTGGTCATGGCTGTAATAGGTGGCATGCACCCCAATCTTGGGTGTCAGTCCGAAATAGCCCAGATCAAAGGGCATAGACAGGCTCGCAGCCGTCACAAAACGGCTTCCGCGGGTAAGCGTGGGATGGTCAAACCGAGTGGCCTCCACAGTAGCCTGCAGATCGACGGCCGGAAGTTCCTTGGCAATGTTTGCGGCCCGCTGCGATCGGTTCAGAAGTAGCCGGGGCATCCAGGAATACGGCGCGATGATTGGGGAGGCTAGATCTTGGAGCACCTGATACCGCTGCACGGAGGCAGAACCGGACCAGCCAGCGACACCCGAAGAAAAGCTCACCGTGGCGGGCAGCACCCGTTGCGAGGCCGCGAGGAGGGACCCTCCGAAGTCAGCGAAGTAATCATCGTCCGAAACGCGACTCCCCCGCACCGACATGGCCACCCCTGGGGTCAGCATACTGGTGTGGCTAAGACTCACCAGATGCCGATCAAGCGCCGTCACCCGGTCATCGGGAAGGTATTCAAGGCCCAAGACCCCACTGTCCGAGCGCGTGAGATAACGGGCCTCTGCCCCGAGCATGACGCCCCGCCGACCGAGGATCCGCGGATAAAGGGTGAGATCGCGGTTCGGCGCCATGTTCCAATAAAAAGGCGTGTTCAGATCAAGGCCCAGCCGAGACGTATAGCCGTAGGAGGCGCTTAAGAAGCCCGTCTTTCGGCGATCGCTGGTGGGGAAAGAAAAGTCGCCCAAGGACAGAAGCGGTACATCAGACCAATACAAAAATGTCGACTCGGTATCGACGATTTCCCGAATCTGATCGACCCGCATGGTGCGCGACCGAAACTCCCAGGCAGGCCGGCTCACCGGACAGGTGGTGTAGCTCACCTCAGTGAGCGCAATTTCTTTGGGCTTTACAAAATCGACACGTTCCGCATAGCCCCGGGCATTCATCGCGGCAAACTCATACTGAACACTCTGAAACTGCCCCTGCTGGGTACCAAGCTTGAGGGTCAGACGCGGACCCCGATAGAACTCTCCTTCCCGAAAAAGCTGTACCCCGCCGGTGGCTGAAAGCTGGTTCTGCACCAGATCCAAATCAATACGCTCGGCCTTAAGCGACAGGCCGATTTGCCGCACCTCGGCATTGCCGATGAGACGAATCGTGTCATCGAACTGCCCCTGAAGTTGACGCCCAGAGAGGTATGAGGGAGTGGACTGGCCGGTAGGGGGCTCGAGCGAGAGGCGCGGATCGATGCGCATTGGCAGGCGCAGCCCCTCTGACGGCAGGAGGGTGTCCTGGGCCAACAAGGCAACCTCTGAGAGCGCCATGCCGGCTGGGCATGACAGAGCCAGCACAGACGGGGCCCAGGCGAGCCACAGGAGGAGAACAAAACGCATAGACTATTATAA
>JBEDFV010000100.1:0-2769 GCA_041175005.1 Pseudomonadota bacterium | reverse complement strand
GCTGCAGGCATTGGCCTCATGATGGGCGGGGCGGTAATGGCCCAGACCACGCTCAAGGTGGCGACACCGACCCCCGAAAAGGGCTGGTTTGGTGACATTCACAAGTGGTGGGGCCAAGAAGTAGAGAAGCGGTCTAACGGGGAAATCAAGGTCCAGTTCTTCTGGGCAAACTCCCTGGTCAAATGGGCCGACTGCCTGCCTGGACTGCAGTCTGGTATTACCGATTTGTGCTGGGTCAGCAGCAGTTATCACCCTGCAAACCTCAGTAACTACATGATTCTTGATAACGTCTTGAATTACGGCGACGACTATGTGGCTGCGGTGAAGGCGGCCATTGATACGGTCGAGCAGCAGCCCGATATGGCTGCCGAAATGAAGCGTGAAGACATCGTGAAGATGATGTCGCACATTAGTGGCCATGGCCCCATCGGTACTAAAAAGCCACTGAAGTCTCTCGACGAGATGAAGGGTAAGAGTCTGCGTACCTATGGCGGTGCCCGTACCGACTTCTACAAAGATCTCGGCATGAACCCTATCTTCATGACATTCCCCGAGATGTATAACGCCATGGATCGTGGCACCGTAGACGCTCTTGGCGAAAACGTGTTGATGCTCGCAAACTCGTTCAAGCTCAACGAGGTTATCGGTAACGTGCATATGGCCAATCCTCCGGGCGCCAACGGTAATGGCGGCGTGGTGGGCTCAGCCTTCTTTATGCGTGGTGAGAAATGGCGCAGCCTCAAGCCGGAGCATCAGAAAATGCTGCAACAACTTCGCTATGAGTATGCGATTCGCTATGCCTCGAGCCTGATGGAGATGGAGAAGACCATCCGCGCAGACTGGGCGGCGAAGAACAAGATCAACTTCCAGACCTCTAGCCCTGAAGATGCCCAGAAGATTCTGAAGGCTGCAAACGCTGCCAACGAAGTCTTCTTTAAAAAGCAGGAGGCCTCTGGTGCGAAGAACGTGCGCGCCGTCTATGACTATTATCTGAAGGCACGCAAGAAGTACGAAGACCAGCACAAGAAGAACGGCAACTTCAACTAAGAAGCTTGTGCGTATGAAGAAAAAAGCCCGCTCTGGCGGGCTTTTTTCTTATGAGGCATGCTGCGATCGCCAGCCATAGTAATTATCGAGCGTGGCGTGGGGGCTGATCATCTCCATGGCAAAAGCCACGGGTGGCTGACCCGCAAGAATCTTCTTGGGCCAGTGGGGGTCGGCCAGTGCCCCCTTGCCGATGGAGCAGAAATCCCCCTCACCCTGAACCAGGGCAGACTCGGCCAAGGCCGGATCATGCAGTTTGCCATTGGCAATGATCGGCAGCCCGGTGTATTTCTTGGCAAGCCCGCTCAATGAGCGGTCGGTGCCGAACACTGGGCTCACCCCGAGGTGGGCGGCGACATGGATGTAATCGGCACCTGCCGCCTCTAGCGCCGGGAAAATTACCCGTGCATCTGCCTCGCCCCCAGGCCAGCTGTACTCTAGGTCATTGACCTTGGTCTGCGAGATCCGCACGCCAATCGTGAAATGAGGAAGTGCCTTTCTGAGGGCTTGGAGTACCAAGACATGAAACCGCAGGCGGTTCTCTAGTGCGCCGCCGAACTCGTCGGTGCGGTGGTTGGTGTAGGCAGTTAGGAATTGGTCAGGAAGATAGCCATTGGCCCCGTGCAGCTCCACCCCATCGAAGCCGGCTGCCTGTGCATTCTGCGCCGCCTGTACGAAGCTCTCGATGACCTGATGGATCTCCTCCCGTGTAATTTCCCGGGGCATCTGGAATGGTCCCTGGCTGCCCCGGTAGCGGCCAATTTGTTCTCCCTTGGGCTGAATGGCAGAGGGGGCGACGGAGCCAGTGACCCAGGCGTTTCCCTGGTTGACGGCGCCTGCGTGGAAGAGCTGGGCCAGGAATTTGGTTCCCCGCTCATGGACGGCCGAAACAATGCGGGACCAGCCTTCTGTCTGTGCCGCATTGGCAAGGCCGGGCTGAAAGCGGTAGCCCTGGCTATACTTTTCGTCGATGTAGATGGCCTCAGTGAGAATCCCGCCCCAGCCACCCTCTGCAAACTCAGAGTAGTAGTGCATCATCTGGTCGGTGACCAGACCTTTTTCAGAGGCACTGGCCCGGGTGAGGGAGGAGACGAGACAGCGATTGGGCAGTCTGAGTCTGCCGAGCTGTCCTTCAGAGAAGAGATGGGAGAACTGGGCCATATGGCACTCCTACGGTATGAGATTTTTTTTCGCTTACTAAACCCCCGCCTTGGTTCGGGGGGTGGCGCAGGGAACATGGTCTACAGGTAAGGATTTATTGAAAGACTGATCAACAAATAATAGACTACTCTCTATGGCGATTAAAGAACTAAACCACTACCTTATCCGGGCCTCCGACCTGCAGGCGAGCAGAGATTTTTATGTCAATGTCTTGGGCCTCTCGGAAATGGACCGTCCAAATTTCCCTTTTCCAGGCTACTGGCTGGGCATCAATGGCTCTGTTCAGGTGCATATGGCCCCAGACAATATCCCGAATCGGGAGCTCTATTATCTCGGCACCCCGGCTGGCGCCGTCTCGGGCCAGCCGGGTACAGGCTCAATTGACCATGTCGCCTTCATTGCGACAGACCACGAAAGCTTCCTGAAAAAACTCCGAGAATCTGGGGTGAGTTATCGCCCTCGCTACCTCAAAGACTCACAGCTCTTTCAGGTGTTTATCAGAGATCCCGACGGCATCACGATTGAGCTCAACTTTTTTGGGGTCGATCAGAATGCCGACTGGGG
>JBEDFV010000099.1:0-4356 GCA_041175005.1 Pseudomonadota bacterium | reverse complement strand
CTCGCGATGGTCACGTAACAAGGCCTGCCTAGTCTCCTGAACACGTGATCACTAGCCTCCCACGGATCCTGACAGCCCTCGATAGCCCCTACAGCCCCGCACCGAGACAATACCTATGGACATGATTAGCCCCACCCTTACCAACCTGATTATTTTTGTACTAGCCATCTATGTGGGCTACCACGTGGTCTGGAATGTGACCCCGGCATTGCACACCCCCCTCATGGCGGTAACCAATGCCATTTCGGCCATTGTCATCGTTGGTGCCATGCTGGCGGCAGCCCTTACCGAGACTGCGCTGGGACAGACCATGGGGGTGCTGGCCGTGGCCCTTGCCGCAGTCAATGTCTTTGGGGGGTTCTTGGTCACCAAACGCATGTTGGAGATGTTTAAGAAAAAAGATAAGAAGGCCGCAACTGAGAAGGGAGCTGCCTAAATGTTTAGCCTCTCTATGGATGTTGTCACGCTGCTCTATTTGGTGGCCTCGGTCTGCTTTATTCAGGCGCTCAAAGGTTTAAGCCACCCCACCACCTCAATACGGGGAAATGTCTTTGGCATGACAGGCATGGCCATTGCCATCGTCACCACAGTGGGGCTTATTGGCACCATGGCCCAGAGTCTTGCGGGGTCGGCTGACCTTGGCTCCGGCCTGCTTCTGCTTCTTGGGGGGCTCGTAGTCGGCGGGGTCATTGGGGCCACCATGGCCAAACGGGTCGAGATGACCAAGATGCCAGAACTCGTAGCCTTCATGCACAGCATGATTGGTATGGCGGCGGTGTTTATTGCCGTGGCCGCTGTGGCTGAGCCCTATGCTCTGAATATTGCGGCGAAAGGGGCGCCCATTCCGGTCGGTAATCGGCTGGAGTTGTTCCTGGGCGCAGCGATCGGGGCCATTACCTTTAGTGGCTCTGTCATTGCCTTTGGCAAGCTTTCGGGCAAGTACAAGTTTCGCCTTTTTCAGGGCGCACCGGTGGTCTTTGCAGGTCAGCACATGCTCAACCTGGTACTCGGTATTGCCACCATAGCCCTCGGCCTTGTCTTCATGTTCACGGAGCGTTGGGATGCCTTCTTCCTCATGCTCGCCTTGAGCTTCGTGCTTGGCGTGCTCATTATTATTCCGATTGGCGGAGCGGATATGCCGGTGGTGGTGAGCATGCTCAATAGCTATTCCGGTTGGGCCGCGGCGGGTATTGGTTTTTCTCTGGGCAATAGCATGCTCATTATCGCCGGCTCGTTGGTCGGCTCCTCAGGTGCGATTCTGTCCTACATCATGTGTAAGGCAATGAACCGCAGCTTCTTTAACGTCATTCTGGGGGGCTTTGGCGGAGAGGCCAGCGCAGCGGCCTCTGGCGGCGACGGACA
The DNA here is from genome assembly GCA_041175005.1 of Pseudomonadota bacterium. Lineage (GTDB taxonomy): Bacteria > Pseudomonadota > Gammaproteobacteria > Burkholderiales > Burkholderiaceae_A > Hahnella. Next base: position 2,994 of record JBEDFV010000099.1, on the reverse strand, counting down.
GCAGCGCCCGGTGAAGAGTGGGTCACCCGACGATGCGGCCTTTCTGCTGTCCAATGCCGATACGGTCATCATCGTGCCGGGCTATGGCCTTGCCGTAGCACGTGCTCAGCATGCGCTGAAAGAATTGACTGAAAAACTCACAGAGAGGGGCGTAGATGTGAAGTACGCCATTCACCCTGTAGCGGGCCGTATGCCAGGACACATGAACGTATTGCTCGCAGAGGCCGAGGTGCCCTACGATCAGGTACACGAAATGGAAGACATCAACAGCGAATTTGGTCAGACCGATGTCGTGCTGGTGCTTGGTGCCAACGATGTGGTGAACCCTGCAGCACGCACCCCGGGGAGCCCCATTTTCGGCATGCCCATTCTGGAGGCCTATAAGGCCGCCACGGTGATTGTGAACAAACGCTCTATGGCCTCGGGCTATGCAGGCCTCGATAACGACTTGTTCTACATGGACAAGACCATGATGGTCTTTGGCGACGCAAAGAAAGTGGTCGAAGACATGGTGAAGGCAGTGGAGTAACCAGATCCACATGCCTCCGGTTCTGCCCTCTGCGTCGAATGGACCGGATCCAAAAATCCGTACGCTCCAGATGTTGGAGCTTGCGGACTCCTTTGATTTCTGGGTGCGAGACCAGAAACACTCCCGTTGGGTGCTTACGCCCCATAGGCATGAGTATTTTCAGATTCATATCAATGTCAAGGGCAACGGCAAGCACTTCATTGGGGGCACGCCCCATGTATTTCAGGCCAATTCGGTAATTTTCATTCTTCCTTACCGGGTGCACTGCACGCCCGATGGCCTGCCCGATGAATACTTCATGATTGATTTCGCCTCTGGTTTTTTGCGGCCCGAACTCATGATGCCGCCCATCGAAATGGAAGAGGCCTCGGTCAGAGCGTTTCCAGAGCTTGCGCCCTTTAGCTTCCAGCATGTGCTCGACTATGTGTTTTCAGACCGCGACTTTGCATATATCTGCGATCTGGCCAAGCGCATGATGGCCATTCACCTCGATAGACGCATGGGCACCACGGAGCGGCTGCGGGGTCTTATTCTGGACCTCATTGGTCTTACCAACGAGCGGTTTGAAGACCAGTATCTTCAAATGGGGCAGAGGCGGGCCTGCATGGACTGGCGTACCGACGGCCTCACCCGTGCCTTTCGTTTTATTGACCAGGAACTTGGCAAGGACATTACCCTCAAGCAGGTAGCCGAGGCGGCCTGTCTGTCGCCGAATTATTTGTCTCAACTCTTAAAGAAGCAGACGGGTATGGCCTTTGTGGAGTGGCTCACCGCCCGGCGTATTGAACAGGCGCAGGAGTTACTTGCCTATTCCAATTTAAAAGTCTCCGACATTGCGCAAAAGGTGGGCTTTGATGATGCCGCCTATTTCACGCGCCGTTTTCGGCAGCGGCTCAACCTCTCACCACTCGACTATCGTCGCAAAATGCTCGATGCAAACAGTGCGGTAGCCGCCCGCGCTTAAGGGGTCGCGTAGCTAGCCAAAGCTGTTATCCATGCGATCGTGGTAGTGAACTACCATTTTTACAAGGATAAAAAGGCTTTCGGCATAAAAAAACGGGCGGATGCCCGTTTTTTTGGACGATGCTTTTCTGCTACTACACCGAGAAGCTCGACCCGCAGCCGCAGGTTGTGGTGGCGTTAGGATTCTTAATCACGAACTGTGCGCCCTCAAGATCTTCTTTGTAGTCGATCTCGGCCCCCACAAGGTACTGGTAGCTCATGCTGTCGATGAGTAACTGCACGCCGTTTTTTTCCATGGTGGTGTCGTCTTCGTTCACGGCCTCATCGAAGGTAAACCCATACTGAAAGCCAGAGCAGCCCCCGCCTTGCACAAAGACGCGCAGCTTGAGCTCGGGGTTGCCTTCTTCCTCAATAAGCGCCTTTACCTTGCCTGCGGCAGACTCCGTAAAGATCAGCGGCGCGGGAATATCGGGCATGGCGTCTTGCAGGTTGGCGGTTTCAACGGCGGCATTCATGGGGTTGTTTCCTTGTGGGTGGTATTTGAGTTGCTTTTCCGACAATAAAAGTCAAGATTTCCTAATTGTGCACTTAAGGCAGCACCGGTACAAGGGTTAGCCCTGTGGTCTCTGGCAGATTGAACATGAGGTTCATCACCTGCACACCCTGACCGGAGGCACCTTTTACAAGGTTGTCTTCCACCACCAAGATACAGAGCATATCTGAGGGGCCACTGCTGCCCACCGGCGGCCTGTGAACCGCGATGCGCATAAAGTTGGACGCCCGTACCGACCGTGTTTCGGGCATCTGGCCTGCGGGCAAGACATCCACAAAGGGCTCATCGGCATAGCGCCTCTCGTAGAGCGCCTGAAAGTCGGTATCAAGGGCCTGGGGCAAGATGCGGGCATAGAGCGTTGCATGAATACCGCGGATCATAGGCGTGAGGTGGGGAACAAACGCCATACGCAGCTGCCCCGCGAGCCCGTGCTGCCCGCCTGCTTTGGCAATTGCCTTTAAGCCCTGGGTAATCTCTGGCCAATGCCGATGCCCCGCCACCCCATAGGCCTTAAAGTTGTCTCCCGCCTCTGACAACAGCGTGCCCACCTCGGCCTTGCGGCCCGCGCCGCTCACGCCCGACTTGCAGTCTGCTATGAGCGAGCCTGGATCGATAAGGCCGCCGTACTCAAGCACAGGCAGATAGCCGAGCTGTACCGCCGTGGGGTAGCAGCCCGGCAGCCCAATAAGCCTCGCGGCACGAATGGCACTACGGTTTACCTCGGGCAGGCCGTAAACTGCCTGGGCCAAGAGGTCGGTACAGGTGTGCTCCATCTTGTACCAGCGTGCAAATTCCGCAGGGTCTTGCAGGCGAAAGTCGGCAGCCAGGTCGATCACACGAACCCCCGCTTCTAGAAGGCTGCGGGCCTGCTCCATAGCCACCCCGTGTGGCGTTGCGAAAAACACCACATCGCAGTCTTTGAGCGGAGCCTCTGCGGGATCGGAGAATG
>JBEDFV010000098.1:0-2675 GCA_041175005.1 Pseudomonadota bacterium | reverse complement strand
TGGCCTCACTCATCGGTGCTTTTTATTACCTGCGTCTGGTCAAGGTGATGTTCTTCGATGCCCCCGCGACTGCTGCCGCATTGGAACCTGGCGCCACCCCTGTAACTGACGGAGCGGTCGTGCAGGCTGATGGCCCAGCCACCGCAGGAATCTGCCGCGTGCAACAGTCGGTGCTCTCGGCCAACGGACTGGCGGTGCTGGTTCTTGGCATCGTGCCGGGCCCGCTTATGGCCTACTGCGTCTATGCCGTGAAGGTCTCGTTGGCGGCATGAATGTCACCGCCGCAGCGGTTCTCTGGCTGATGGTGGGGTTTGTTCTGGCCACCTGGCCGTTTCTCACAGAGCGTCGATTCGGGTTCTTTGGTGCCCCAGTCAAGCCCTTCTGGTTTCGAATGCTGGAACTCGTGGTCAGTTATGGTCTGTTGCTCGGGCTCGGATGGGTACTGGAGGCCAGTGTGGGCCGTATCCAGAGCCAGACATGGAATTTCTATGCCATTACGGCACTGCTCTTTCTGCTCATGGCCTATCCTGGCTACGTCTGGCGCTTTCTGCGTCGTCGCCCCCGACAATGACCGACCGCAGGCCACCTCCCTTGTCTCATGAGGCTGCACCATGGTTGACTGAGCAGCGTCTGGGGGGAGAGCCTGTTTACGAAGGCGTATTGCTGCGTGTCCAAAAAGACCAGGTCCGCTCCGCCGATGGCCACGTGGGGGTGCGCGAGTACACCCTGCACCCCGGGGCTGCGGCTGTGGTGCCCATGTTCGATGATGGCAGTCTCTTGCTAGAGCGCCAATGGCGCTATCCGCTGAATCGTAGCTTTTTGGAGTTTCCTGCGGGCAAGCTTGAGGCCGGCGAGGAGGTCCTGCGCACCGCGCAGCGAGAGCTCCGCGAGGAGACTGGCTACGAGGCGCGGGAATGGGCCTACCTGGGGGAGATGCACCCAGTCATCTCCTACTCTACCGAGGTGATCCATCTCTTTTTGGCGCGGGGGCTCATGGGTGGCGTCGCTGCCCTGGAGCGCGGGGAATGTCTCGAGATTCTTCAGCTCAGTCAAGACCAGTTTTTTCAGGCGATCTTGATGGGCGATGTGACCGATGCCAAGACCCTCGCCTGTGGTTTCTGGCTGCAACGCATGGCTCTGGGGCTCTATCAGCCTGAATGGCTTCCCGCAACGGGCGCCGCAGGGCAGCCCTAGGGCACCGAGGGCAGGACGCATCGCGATGTGGTCGGTTATCCAGCGGTCCTTGCCTCTGCTCTACACCTGGTTTAGTGCCTCGCTGGCCCTCTGGATTGTGGACGCGTTCTTCGAGACGATCTGGTTCGATCGATTCGAGACGCTCCTGATCAGCAGCCTTCTCTTGTCGTTGGTCAATGTATTTATCAAGCCGGTCTTGCTGCTGCTCACCCTGCCGTTAGCGATCTTCACCCTGGGCCTTGCAATTCCGCTACTCAACGGACTTATTCTCATGGGTGTGGCCGAACTGGTCACCGGCTTTCAGATTGGTGGGTACTGGATCAGTGTCTTTGCTGCCTTTGTGATGTCGACGATTCTCTTTTTAATTAACCTCGCCACAGGACAGACGCAGATGCGCGCGCAGTTTTTGCGGCAGAGATCCGGGGGTGCGCCTTCTTCCGCAGAGTCGCGCAGCCAGAGGGCACGCGGCCCTCGCGGCAGATCCTCAGGGATGGGTCAGGCGCGCCCAGGCCCATCCCGCGGGGCCGACCGTCCGGAGCGTCGTTCTCCCCGAGATCCTCAGGCAGAGGACACGGTCATCGATGTGGAAGTGCGGGAGAAGAAGGACTAAATATCAACAACCTTTCCGGGGTTCAGAATGTTGTCTGGATCCCAGGCCTGCTTGATCTGCTTCATGAGGGCAACAGCCTCGCCGCCGAGTTCTTCGGAGAGTAACGGGATCTTATGACGGCCCACCCCGTGCTCTCCGGTGCAGGTTCCTTCCAGGGCGATCGCACGGCGCATGATGCGTTGGTTTAACCGTTCCGCCTCTTCGAGTTCGTCGGGGTTGTCTGGGTGGGCAAGAATCACGCAATGGAAGTTGCCATCGCCCACATGGCCAAAGACAGGCGCTATTAGAGGGGACTTCGAGAAGTCTTCAATCGTCTCTTCAATACACTGGGCGAGCCTCGACAAGGGTACACAGGCATCTGTCGCAAAGGCACGTGTGCCGGGTCGCAGATGCAGGCAGGCAAAGTAGGCATGATGTCGGGCCGCCCATAGCTTTGTGCGGTCCTCCGTATTGGTGGTCCAGACAAACTGCTCCCCGCCGTGGTCGTGGGCGATTTCTTGGACCGTCTTGGCCTGCTCCTCTACGCTGCTGGGGCTTCCATGAAATTCCAAAAAGAGCATGGGTTGCTCTTTGAGATTGGTCTTGCTGTGGGCGTTGATGGCTTTAATGGTTAGGGCATCGAGCATTTCGGCCCGTGCAATGGGTACCCCCATCTGGATCGTCTGGATTACCGTCTCCACGGCTTTTGTCACGGTGGGAAATGAGCAGACCGCGCCAGAGATGGCCTCCGGCTGGGGGTAGAGGCGCACGGTGACCTCGGTGATGATGCCCAGGGTACCCTCGCTGCCCACGAATATGCGTGTGAGGTCGTAGCCTGCCGAAGACTTTCTCGCCCGCTGCGCTGTTTTCAGCACCGTGCCCTGCGCGGTAA
>JBEDFV010000097.1:0-10551 GCA_041175005.1 Pseudomonadota bacterium | reverse complement strand
CTCAATGTGCTGAAGCCCCGCCCCGCAGTCCAGCCCACAGCCAGGCCGGTGCCCCTGGTCCAGGTCGAGGCCATTAGCCCCGCAGCCGGAGGAATGCGTATTCAGGGCAGCGGATTGGTCAGACCCCAGCATGAACTGGTGATTGCTGCAGAGGTCTCCGGCCGGGTGCAGTCCGTACACCCCCAGCTGGTAGCGGGTGGTCAGTTTTCGAGCGGACAGGCACTGGTGGTACTAGACCCCGCACCCTTCGAGGCGGCCCTCTCTCAGGCACGTGCCGAACTCGCCAGTGCCCAGGCCAACCTGCGCCTCGCTGAGCAGCTCTATACCCGCACCCAGGAGCTCATCGCCAAGGGCTTTCTTTCCAAGCAGACGCTCGATGAGCGCACCAGCCAGCGCGACCAAGCCGCTGCAGGTCTTGCCCGGGCAGAGGCCTTGGTCGATAGCCGACAGATTGATATGCGTCGTAGCCAGATCATGGCGCCCTTCACGGGGATCGTCCTCTCACAGCGTGTTAGCCCCGGGGAGATCGTGCAGCCTGGGCGTGAGCTTGCCCGGGTCTTTCCCAGCAGCCGGCTAGAGGTCACCGTATCGCTGACGGATCGGGAAATGGCCCTACTCGGCGACGTCTGGCGGGGTACGGTAGGGAGCACCGCACAGACCAGGAAGGTCTCTGCCGAGGTGGTCATCCGCTATGGCGCAGAGCTGCTCCGTTGGCCTGCCCGCGTGGACCGCGTCGAGGCCGCGGTGGATCCCACCACCCGCACCTTCAACCTGGTGGTGGCTGTCGAGAACCCATGGCAGGCAGCCGTCATGAAGGCCGCCTCCACTGCATCCACCAGCCCGCCGCTGCTTGTAGGCATGTATGCCCAGGTAGAAATCGAGGGGCTGCGGCCCGGTCCGTTTGCGAAGATTCCGCGTAAGGCCCTGCGAGACGGTCAGCGCATCTGGATTCTCTCGGAGAAGAAGACGCTGCAGATCCGGCCAGTATCTGTGCTCTACGAAACCGACCAGACCGCTTACATCGCGCTCGAAGGACTACCCCCCCGATTTCAGCTCATTACCTCTGACATACGGGTCGCGGTGGAGGGCATGAGCCTGCGTACCGCAGACCCGGAAAACAGCCCGGCTCGGCCGGCGCAATAACCCGCGTTTGCACCCCTCCCCATGAATGCCCTCATTGCCTGGATGACACGCCATCCCGTGGCAGCCAATCTCCTGATGGTGCTCATTCTGCTCGCCGGGGTCTTAAGCGCGCTATCGATGCGGCAGGAGGTCTTTCCCCTTATTGAGCTTGATGTGCTGGAGGTGCGGGCCTCATATCCTGGCGCCGCCCCCGACGAGATCGAAGAGGCGGTACTGCAGAAAATCGAAGAGCAGCTCGAAGGCATGACTGGCATCGAACGCGTCACCGCCATTGCGGCTGAGGGAACCGGCGTGGTGCGGGTTGAACTGCGACGGGACGAGGTGGCTGCAAACCGGCTCGACGATGTGAAATCGGCTGTCGATCGCATCACCCTGCCCGCCGAGGTGGAGACGCCTATTGTGCGACAGCTCATCACCCAGCAGCGGGTAGTCGACTTGGTGCTCTATGGCGATCAGCCGGAATCGACGCTGCGTGAACTCGCCCATCAGGTGAAAGAAGACCTCTCACGCACCGCGGGGGTCTCGCTGGTTCAGGTGGCCAACGTGCGCAGCTATGAGGTCTCGATTGAGGTGCCGCAAGAGACCTTGCGGGCGCTGGGCCTAACCCTCAACGACATCGCGGCGACCATTCGCCGGTCGAGTCTCGACCTGCCCAGCGGCGATATCAAGGCCGATGGAGAGTCGATTCTGCTGCGGGCCAAGGGCCGACGGTACGACCAGGCGGACTTTGCCCAGCTTGAGGTGGCCTCCTCCGCCTCTGGGTCCGCTGTGCGGCTTGGCGACATCGCAGAAATTCACGACGGCTTTAAAGACGAAGACCTGCTTATTCGTTACAACGGGAAGCCAGCCGCCTTCGTACGGGTCTTTCGGGTGGGCGATGAAAAAGTGCTCTCCGTCATCGACAAGGTCAAGACCTATCTCGAGGAATCTCTCGCACCCGCGCTGCCTCCGGGTATCGCAGTGGCCTTCTGGCGAGATGAATCGGTAGAGTTTAAAAACCGGATCGAACTCCTCATCAAGAACGGCCTCATGGGCCTCGTGCTTGTGATGGCCGCCCTCACGCTCTTTCTTGATCTGCGGCTTGCCTTCTGGGTCTCCCTTGGGATCTTCGTCTCCTTTGTGGGAACCTTCGCGGTTATGCCCTGGTTCGACATTTCACTAAACATGATGTCGCTCTTTGCGTTTATTCTGGCCATCGGCATTGTCGTCGACGACGCCATTGTGTCTTCAGAGAACATCTGGACCGAAAACGAACGGGGCACGCCTGAGGTGGATGCCGCCGTGGCGGGTACGCAACGTGTCGCCATGCCGGTCATTCTTGCGGTCTCCACCACGATCGTGGCCTTTATTCCCCTGCTCTTTACGCCAGGCACCACTGGTAAGTTTCTCGCACAGATTCCGGCCATCATCATCATTATGGTGACGATCTCTGTGATTGAGGCACTCTTTATCTTGCCGCACCACCTGGCCCACCTCAAAGTGATTGGCTATACGCCGGGCCACTGGGTGACACGCAGGCTCTATCGCATTCGGCAATCCTTTGATGCCCAGCTACGCCGGTTTACGGAGACGGCACTGCGGCCCGCACTGGAGTACGCCACCCGGCGCTACGGCGTGATTATTGCCGCGGCCATCAGCATCTTTCTACTCACTCTGGGCACCATCAGCTCGGGCATTCTGCGGTTCTCTTTTTTCCCGCAGGTAGAAGGACGGTATGTCACCGCTGCCCTTGAGCTCGGGCCCGGCAGCACGGCTGAGGCCACCCTGAGAATCGCACAGCAAATCGAGCAGGCTGGGCTCGAGGCAGCCAAAGGGTTACCCGACCCCAGTGGCGAGCCCCTCGTCTCCGCAGTCTATGTCAATGTAGGGCGGCCAGAGGTCAGTGGGCCCGGAGAGGTTGGCGCCCTGGGCCTCAGCCAGGGCAATAAGGCCACGGTGGTCTTTGAGCTCCTAAACCCAGAGAAGCGGTCGATCACGGCCAAGGCCTTCGAGCTCGCCTGGCGAGAGGCTGCAGGCAGGCCAGAGGGACTGCAGAAGCTCACCTTTGCCTCGAATGTCATACAGCTGGGCTCTCCCATTCAGATCGACGTCTCGGCACCGAGCACCGAGGAGCTGGGCCGGGCCATCACAGCCATTGAGCAGGCACTGGGCGAGATGGCGGGCGTCTTTGATATTCGGAACGATCAGCAGCCGGGTAAGCAAGAGATTCAGTTTCAGCTCAAGCCGTCGGCTCTGGCCCTGGGACTCACCCTGGAGTCGGTCTCGCAGCAGATGCGGGCTGCCTACCTCGGGGCTGAGGCCGTGCGGATTCAGCGTGGAAAGGATGAGGTACGGGTCTTTGTTCGGCTGCCAGAGCGGGAGCGCGATAGCGTTGCCGGCCTCGCCAATACCCGGATTCGCACCCCTGCGGGTCGGTTTGTGCCACTGCACGAGATCGCTGATCTAGAGATGGGCACGAGCCCCACCACCATTGTGCGACGGGATGGGCGCCGAATCTCCACCATCTTTGCTGAGGTCGACAGCCGGCTTGTCACAGGCCAGCAGGTCAATGAACAGCTCATCAAGACGGTCTTTCCGGCAATCGCCGAGCAGATGCCCGGCTTTCGCTATGCCATGGGCGGTGAGCAAGGAGAGCAGGGTAAAACGCTGCCTGCCCTTGCCAAGAACTTTCTGCTCGCAGTCTTCTGCATGTATGCCCTCTTGGCGCTGGCCTTTCGGTCGTATATCCAGCCGCTGATCGTGCTGGTGTCGATTCCGTTTGGACTGGTGGGTGCGGTATTGGGACATCTGGCCATGGGCCTGTCCATGGGGCTTACCAGTCTCTTTGGGGTCATTGGCCTAGCAGGCATTATCGTTAATGGATCGTTGGTACTCATTGACTTCATCAACGAGGAAAAAGGCCGCACCCCCGACATGGCCCAGGCCATCGTGCAGGCCTGCATGAATCGGTTTCGCCCAATTCTGCTGACCGCCATTACCACCTTCCTGGGCATCTTTCCTCTGATTATCGAACGGAGTATTCAGGCCCAGTTTCTTATTCCTCTGGCCGTTGCCATTGGTGTGGGGGTGCTCGTCGGCACCGCACTGCAGATGTTGCTCACCCCCGCGCTGGTCATGGCGGTAGAGGATTTCCGCAGACGCTGGCAATAGTATCGCCTCGCATAACATGACATTCCCGGTCTACCCCATAGCCCCGCCACTCATCACAAAAGGAAACCCGTCGATGAAACTCTACTTCAGCCCTGGTGCCTGCTCACTGTCCCCGCATATTGCACTTGCCGAATCAGGCCTGCCCTATGAGATTGAAGCGGTGAATCTGAAGTCACGGCAGACCGCCTCGGGCGAAGACTTCGACCAGCGCAATCCCAAAGGCTATGTACCCGCGTTACTTTTGGACTCCGGCGACCTTCTCACAGAGGGTCCCGCGATTGTGCAGTACATCGCCGATCAGGCACCCCATGCACAACTCGCCCCACCCTACAGCAGCCTCGCCCGATACCAGCTGCAGGGATGGCTCACCTTTATCGGTACCGAACTACATAAATCGTGCAGCCCATTTTTTCATCCCGCAGCCACGGAGGAATGGAAAAAGGCCGCCATGGCCAACATTCGCAGGCGACTGGACTATGTCAATACCGTACTGCGCGGGCAGCCCTACCTTATGGGAGAACACTTCACCGTGGCCGATGCCTATCTCTATACGGTCCTGAGTTGGGGTCGGTATATGAAACTCGAACTCTCAGACTGGCCAGAGGTTGCTGCCTATCAGGCCCGGGTGCACGCCCGCCCGGCGGTACAACGGGCACTCGAGGCAGAGCGCGCCGCCAAGCCTAGTTCCCGGAGTTAAATCCTTCGCGAATCGACTTCGAGGTGTCACGAAAACGCTGTTGGCTCTCACAGACGGCCTCTAAGGTGACTTTTGGCGCCACATTGGCCTCATCACCCTCGAAGTTGAACCCCGGGTATCGGCTATTGGCGACCAGCTTAAGACGACGGCCGGTGTACGCCAGAATCCGCGCTTTTCCGCCCGAGAAGGCGGCCTGCGGGCCGCTGGGCATGGCCTTGACCATAAACACATCATCCGGCAATTCACAGCGGTTCTGCAGGGTCACCTCGACCTCAATGAGCACAGGCCGGCCGATACGGCTAAAGACTTGAAAATAAAAGAATAAGCCGCCCAGGATGACGAGGACGGTGACCAACAGCGCGAGCAACACCTTCTTAATAAGATCAGGATCAATATCGTTGGTACTCATACGCGCTAGGGTACCACCTGATGTTTATCCACCGCAGCCCGCCAATGAGGCCTACAATGAAGCAGACGGGTCATGGCAGACAAGAGAACTCGGGTACTGCGGGGGGCAGACATGGAGTCAGACTGCAAGTCGTCGATCGGGCTGGTCATCAACCAGGAAATCATTCCCCGGTTGCTTGAGGCACACCAGGTGCGTCCTGGTCCATCGTCAGCATCGGCGACAACTACAGCGCACAAGCCAGCGAGCGATGAGGTCGTCGCGTTTTCGCGTCTCTGTGTGGAAGGCAAGGCCGGAGAGGCCCAGGCCTTTGCCGATGCTCTTCTGCAACGGGGCATGACGGCCGAAACCATCTTTCTTGATCTCATCGGCCCGGCGGCACGCCATCTCGGCGTGCAATGGGAGAAAGACCTCTGCGATTTCGTACAAGTCACCCAGGGACTGATTCGGATGCACGAGATTACCCACCGCCTGGGCTATGAACATCAGGCCGGGCCACAGACCGCTGGGGTACACCACCGTATTCTTCTCTCAAGCGCCCCGGGGTCTCAGCATATTCTTGGGCCCGTCATGGTCTCGGGATTTTTTCGTAAAGCCGGCTGGCAGGTGGTCTTAGAAATCTCCTCACAGAAGTCGGCACTCCTGCATCGTGTCGGCCAAGAATGGTTTGATCTCATCGGGCTCTCAATTTCAACCGAGGCGCAGCTGCAAGAGCTTGCCGGATTGGTAACAGCCGTGAGATCCAATGCCAAAAACAAGGATCTTCAGGTCTTGGTGGGTGGCCCCGTATTTTCATCAGCGGGTCTGGTAAACGATCAGATGTACGGGGACGCTTATATCTGTAATGACCCCCAGGCAGCGGTTGTCTTGGCCGACCGGCTCGTCGCATCCACGTAAATCGTGGACCTTCCAGCGACTCAGAATGAACCCCCAGAGGATCATCGACTCCAACCCCGTGAGGGTTTTGCCTCTCTCTTCTTTATCAAGGAGTAATTCGTATGTTTAAAAATATCCTGGTCCCCATCGATGGCTCGAGCCTGTCTAAGAAGGCCATGAAAAAGGCAATCAGCCTCGCGAAGAGTCTGGGCGCCAAGGTGACGGGCTTTCATGTGACCCCCGAGTACAAGTTCAACTACTACAGCGAGTACATACCGACCAATTACGTGCCGATCGAAGAACTCGAGTCGCATGCAGAGGCCATTGCCATGGGGTATCTGGGAAAGCTACAGAGCGCCTGTGAGGCTGCAGGGGTCAAGTGCCACGTCTCGTATGTAACGAGTGACTTTCCGGCGGAGGCAATATTGAAGGCTGCTGACAAACATAAGTGCGACCTCATTGCGATGGCCTCCCATGGCCGTACCGGCCTTGTCAGACTCATGCTTGGTAGCGAGACCCAGAAGGTCTTGGCTAATGCCAAGATTCCCGTGCTGGTACTGCGGTAAGGGGCTCAGAGAGGGGGAAGGGCCAATGGCCCTGGCTCCCCTACCGCATCTTTCTGACTAAAAGGATACGCCCGACGCACGGGGTCTAGGCTAAGCAGGCGTGCCTCAATGGCCTGAATCTTTGTGAGGCCATCGAGAGGCACCTTCATGATGCGGGCGTTAAAGACCTGGGGCATCAAGACACAGTCCGCCATTGAGGGGGTGTCTCCATGGCAGAAGAGCCCCGTGGCTGACTCCGAAAGACGCTGCTCGAACCGCGCAAGCCCGTCGCGGACCCAGTGGGCATACCAGGCGTCCTTGGCCTGCTCGGACACACCGAGCGGGCCCACGAGATACCGCAGAATGCGCAGGTTGTTGATGGGGTGAATCTCGCAGGCAATAAATTGCGCCAGCGCCCGCACTCGGGCCCGACCCGCAGCATCTGGGGGCAGCAGGGCGGGGGTTGGATGCGTCTGCTCCAGGTATTCGATGATCGCAATCGATTGGCTCAGTTGCAGGCCATCGACCTCTAAGACCGGCACCAGGCCCTCGGGGTTTCGAGCCAGATAGTCGTCAGAAGACTGCGCATTCTGACGCAGGTTGACATAGACCATATCGAAGGCAAGTTGCTTGAAGTGCAGGGCCAGCCGCACCCGATAGGCGGCCGACGAGCGCCAATAGCTGTGAAGTGTCATCGACGATGCCATATCTTCGGCTCCTTCTAAATAGCCCTAATACCGCGCGTGCAGCGCCACGGCCTTACCCTGCAATGGTATTTCTCTCGTATTTCTCTGCACACCGCTAAAACGGTGGGCCCCCGCCCCCACCATAGCCAGAGGGCGCCGGGGGCGCATGGTTCTCAAACTTGGTGTATTGGCCGAGAAAAGTAAGGCGCACTGTACCAATCGGTCCGTTACGCTGCTTACTGATAATGATCTCTGCAACCCCCTTATCCGGTGAGTCGGCGCGGTAGACCTCATCACGGTAGATAAAGAGAATGACATCGGCGTCCTGCTCAATAGAGCCACTCTCGCGCAGATCACTCATGACAGGCCGTTTGTCTGTGCGTTGCTCTACGGTGCGGTTGAGCTGCGACAAGGCAATCACCGGACAGCTGAGTTCTTTGGCCAGGCTCTTCAGAGACCGGGTGATCTCGGAGATCTCAGTGACCCGGTTCTCTGCCGAGTTTGTGCCACTCATAAGCTGAATATAGTCCACCACAATGAGCCCGAGGCCGCCAGCCTGCCGGGCGAGCCGACGGGCCCGCGAGCGCAGCTCTAAAGGATTGAGCGCGGGCGTCTCATCAATAAAGACTGGCACGCCCTTCATCTTTTCTAGCGCATGGGTCAGGCGATCCCAGTCTTCGTCAGCGAGTCGGCCCGTGCGAAGCCTCTGCGCATCGATACGGCCGACCGAACAAATCATCCGTAGGGCCAGCTGCTCCGCGCCCATTTCCATACTAAACACAATAATGGGCAGCCCCTGATCAATCGCCACATGCTCCCCGATATTGAGCGCAAAAGAGGTCTTGCCCATACTGGGTCGGCCCGCCACGATAATCAGGTCTCCGCCATGCATGCCGGCTGTCTTCTGGTCGAGGTCCAGAAACCCGGAGGGGACACCGGTGACATCAGAGGGGTTAGGATTGTTGGCGAGTTCGTCGATTCGGCGGGCGACTGTTTTCACGAGCTGATCAAACGAGACAACGCCCTGCCGGCCACGGGCGCCTTCCTCGCCGATCCGAAATATCTTGGTCTCTGCCTCATCCAGAATCTGGCGGGTCTCTCGGCCCTCTGGATTCAAAGCCGTCGTGGCGATCTCATCGCTGACCCCGACAAGCTGCCGCAGAATAGCCCGATCGCGAACAATCTCGGCATATCGCCGAATGTTGGCAGCCGAAGGCGTCTCCTGGGCGAGGCTATTGAGATACGGTAATCCGCCGACCTCTTCGGCCTGGCCGAGTTGCTGCAGCAGTTCGAAGACCGTAACGACATCGGCAGGCTTTGACTGGTCGATAAGACGGGAGATCGCGGCAAAGACCATGCGATGGTCCGCCCGGTAGAAGTCTTCCGGGCGAATGAGATCGCCGATGCGATCCCAGGCGGCGTTGTCAATGAGCAACCCACCGAGAACGGCTGCCTCCGCCTGAACCGAATGCGGCGGCAGCCGTAGCGAAGCGGTGGGATCAACCGCCATGACGAGGGGCTAAAAAGAAGCCGGGAGCCGAATCCGGCCTTCCCGCTTAGGCCGTCTCACCCACCACGCGGACCGTGATGTTGGTGACAACATCGGTATGCGGAGCCACCTCGAGCCCAAATTCGCCAACTGCCTTAAGCGGACCATTGGGCATGCGAATCTGTGCCTTGGCGACACTCAGACCCTTCGCCTGCAGGGCCTCCGCAATGTCGAAGTTCGTCACAGACCCAAAGAGTCGGCCATCTACACCCGCCTTCTGCCGAATCTCGACCACCAGTCCGGAGATCTTGCCAGCCAAGGCCTGGGCCTCAGCAAGCTTTGCCGCGGCAGCCTTCTCTAGCTCTGCGCGGCGCGCCTCAAACTCGGCGATCGCCGCCTGGGTAGCCCGACGGGCCATGCCCTGAGGAATGAGAAAGTTGCGCGCGTAGCCATCTTTGACACGAACCACTTCGCCGAGGGTTCCAAGGTTAGCCACCTTGTCCAGAAGAATTACTTGCATGTCTGGCTCCTGATTAATGGTTGTCGGTGAAGGCAAGCAGCGCAAGGAATCGCGCCCGCTTGATGGCGGTCGTGAGCTGTCGCTGGTACCGGGCACTCGTACCCGTAATACGGGCAGGAATGACCTTGCCTGTCTCGGTGACAAAGTCTTTGAGGGTGTCGATATCTTTGTAGTCGATCTGCTCGACCTTATCGGCCGTGAATCGGCATACGCGCTTGCGCTTAAAGAGGGCCGACTGGGCCGGGCGACGGGGTTTTTTCTTGTCGAAAGGTTTCTTACCAAAAGCCATGTTTACGCTCCAATGTCAAATTCGGTCACATGAAAAATCAAACCTGCTACAGGACGGGCGGACGCCTCAGGCCGGCTGCGCGCAGAGGCACGAGGCGCCACAAATCCAGAAAGTCGAAGGGCCTGGCCAAGGGGCTGAAGGGCCAATTGTTCTGCAATCGGGCCCACCGCCTTTACCGGGGCGAGAAACGAGAGTTTTCTGTCAGAAGACGCTTGTCTCACCTGGGACTCGTGCCAGACCGTACAGTCCAAAACGGCCGCGCCTGAGGGGCTGTATCGCAGGGGCTTCTTCTCTGCGAGACTTGCCTCAAGCGAAAGCCGATTCAGCACAACGACTGCGGTACCGTCCTTCGGCCTTAGGCTCTGCCTTAGGCCACCGCCGCTTCGGCCGCGACCTTACGGGCCTCTTCGCGCTGGATCACCTTAATCATGGGCGAGGGGCCTAACTCGGCCTTCTTCATTTTCACCACGAGGTGACGCAGCACCGCATCGTTAAATCGGAAGGCATGCTCAAGCTCACCGAGTTCGGTCTGTCCGCACTCAATGTTCATGAGAACGTAGTGGGCTTTGGCGAGCTTTTCAATGGGGTAGGCCAGCTGGCGGCGCCCCCAGTCTTCCAGGCGGTGCACTTTGCCCCCCTGGCTGCTCACAATGGCGGAATACTTTTCGACCATGGCAGGAACCTGCTCGCTCTGATCGGGATGGACAATAAAAACCACTTCATAGTGACGCATATGCGTATCACTCCTTT
>JBEDFV010000096.1:0-8014 GCA_041175005.1 Pseudomonadota bacterium | reverse complement strand
TGCACCAGGCCACTTGATTCACCAGTGAATCGTCCATGCCCCTTGAGCCAGGTGATCTTGTTCTTACGAAATAAAAACTCAATGCCCTTGGTCATCTTCGACACGATGCCGTCTTTACGGGAGAGCATCTTATTGAGATCGAAAGTCGCGCCCTTGACCGTAATTCCGTGCCGGTCTGCATGGTGGGTAATCTTTTCAAACTCTTCGCTCGAGGCCAGGAGCGCCTTGGAGGGAATACAGCCCACGTTAAGGCAGGTTCCTCCCAAGGCGGGGTCTCCCTGTGGTGTGAGCCACTTCTCGATACAGGCGGTCTTAAAGCCCAGCTGCGCGGCCCGAATGGCCGAGATGTAGCCCGCGGGGCCAGCACCAATCACTACCACATCAAATTCTTGTGCCATACCAGACTCCCCTTAGATTTCGAGCAACAGACGCGCTGGATCTTCCAGGGCCTCTTTCATGGTCACGAGGCCCAGCACCGCCTCTCGACCATCGATAATGCGGTGGTCGTACGACATGGCAAGGTAGTTGATCGGGCGTACAACGACCTGCCCGTTTTCCACCACCGCGCGATCTTTGGTGGCATGTATGCCAAGAATGGCCGACTGTGGGGGGTTAATAATCGGCGTGGAGAGCATAGACCCAAACACGCCACCGTTAGAGATAGAGAAGGTACCGCCCGTGAGCTCGTCTAGCGAGATCTTGCCTTCCTTGGCGCGCACACCAAAATCGGAGATTGTCTTCTCGATTTCGGCAAAGGTGAGCTGATCCGCATTGCGAATAATCGGCACCACTAGGCCACGCGGTGACCCCACGGCAATACCGATATCAAAATAGCCGTGGTACACAATGTCGTTTCCGTCGACGGACGCATTGAGCACTGGGTATTTCTTCAGCGCAGCAACAGCCGCCTTCACAAAGAAGGACATGAAGCCAAGCTTTACCCCATGCTCCTTTTCAAAGCGGTCTACATACTGCTTACGCAGGGCCATCACCGGCGCCATGTTCACCTCATTGAAGGTGGTGAGAATGGCATTGGTGGCCTGAGACTGTAAGAGCCGCTCAGCAACCCGAGCCCGCAGGCGGCTCATCGGAACGCGCTGCTCCGGGCGGCCTTCAAGCATGGCGTCGGGCCCAAAGCTGGCCGCCACCGGGGGGAGGCTGCTTCCGGCTGAGGGCGCAGGAATGGCAGACACCACGGACGCCGAAGCGCTTGTAGCCGCTCCAACGCCCGTTGCGGCAGGTTTTGCAGCGATAGCCGAGAGCACATCTCCTTTGGTAATGCGGCCGTCTTTGCCTGTGCCCTGGGCCACGGACACCCCCGACTCGGCCATGAGCTTCGCCGCCGCGGGCATGGCAACGCCCGCTGAGGCTCCGGCACCAGAAGCCGCGGAGACGGCGGCTGACGTTGCGACAGGCTTTGAGGCTGCAGGCGCAGCACCTGCCTTTGCCTCTGTGTCGATACGGGCGATGACCTCGTTGGAGACCACACTCCCCCCGTCGTCTTTCAAGACTTCGGTCATCACACCGCTCGCGGGCGCAGGTACCTCAAGCACAACCTTGTCGGTCTCGATCTCGATCAGGGTCTCATCTTGCGTGACGGCCTCGCCCGGTTTTTTCTTCCACTGCAAGAGAGTGGCCTCTGCCACCGACTCGGACAACTGGGGAACCTTTACGTCATGAATAGCCATTTTTTGTTATCTCTCACTCTGTCTGTACATTAAGAATTTGAAGTCTTTCTCAGTGGGCGCGGTATGGCCCCTTCCTTAGATCACCTGGGCATTTTTCAGCCGCGCAAAAGCAGCGTCGAGAAGGTCCTTCTGCCGCTTCACGTAGACCTCGTAATAGCCCGATGCGGGCGCTGCGAGCGCAGGGCGTCCCGCGTATCCGAGCTTCATCCCGTCGGTCATATGCTCGCGCAGGTAGTGTTGGGCCTGGAACCAGAAGCCCTGGTTCTGTGGCTCGTCTTGTACCCAGACAATCTCGGTGAGATTGGGGTAGTTGCGCAGCTCACTGGCAAACTGCTTGTGCGGGAAGGGGTAGATCTGTTCAATACGCACAATCGCCACATCATCGCGCTCACGCTCCCGCCGCTGGGTCACGAGGTCGTAATAGACCTTGCCTGAGCAGACCATCATGCGCTTGATCTTTTTGGCCTGAATCGTGGGATCGACCTCGCCGATTACGGTCTGGAATCGGCCGTGCACCAGTTCGTCTAAGGGAGAGCTCGCATCCTTATTACGAAGCAGCGACTTCGGGGTAAAGACCACCAGGGGTTTGCGGAAGGGCCGGATCATCTGACGGCGAAGAAGATGGAATATCTGTGCGCCGGTGGTGGGCTGGCAGAGCTGCATGTTCATGTCGGCACAGAGCTGCAAGAACCGCTCGGGCCGGGCCGAAGAGTGTTCTGGGCCCTGCCCCTCGTGGCCATGAGGAAGCAGCAGAGTGAGTCCGCTCTGGCGTCCCCATTTCACCTCACCGGATGCGATGAACTGATCAATGACGACCTGGGCCCCGTTGGCGAAGTCGCCAAACTGTGCCTCCCAAATAACAAGCGCATTGGGCTCAGCGGTTGAGTAGCCGTATTCAAACCCCAGTACGGCTTCTTCGGACAGCACAGAGTCGATGACCGTGAAACTGGCCTGCTCTGGCGAGACGTTTTGCAACGGAATATAGGTGCCGGAGTCGTAGCGTTCGCGTTTCTGATCGTGCAGCACCGCATGACGGTGGGTAAAGGTGCCCCGGCCGCAGTCCTGGCCGCTGAGGCGAATGGCATAGCCGCTCGATACCAATGAGGCATAGGCCAGATGCTCCCCCATACCCCAGTCCACGTTGAGTTCACCGCGCCCCATGGCACGACGGTCGTTTAAGACCTTTTCTACCAGGGGATGTACGTTGAAGTCGCTGGGAACCGTTGTGACCCGCTCCGACAGACGCTGTAACTCTGAGAGTGGTAGGCCAGTGTCTGCATCGTCGGTCCACTTCTTGTTTAAGAACGGCGCCCAGTCGACAGAGAACTTGCTCTTGTAGTTGGTTAATACAGGTTCGCGCGTGCCGCGGCCCTCGTCCATAGCGGCACGGTAGGCCTTCACCAGGGCGTCGCCTTCTCCCGGTGCAATGATGCCCTGGGCCTCGAGCCGATCTGCATAGAGCTTACGTGTACCGGGGTGGGCCCCTACCGCGCGATACATCATGGGCTGGGTCAGGGACGGCGTGTCTTGTTCGTTGTGGCCGAGTTTACGGAAGCAGATGATGTCGATCACGACATCCTTCTTAAACCGAGTGCGATATTCCACCGCAAGGTTGGTGACCCAGACCACAGCCTCGGGATCATCGCCATTCACGTGGAAGACAGGCGCCTCGATCATTTTGACAACATCGGAGCAGTAGAGGGTCGATCGCGTGTCCCGGGGATCTGAGGTGGTAAAGCCAATCTGGTTATTGATCACGATATGAATCGTGCCACCCACACCATAGCCTCGGGTCTGGGCGAGGTTGAGTGTCTCCATGACCACGCCTTGCCCGGCAAAGGCTGCATCGCCATGCACGAGCACGGGAAGAATTTTTTCTCCGGACTGGTCACCGCGACGGTCTTGACGTGACCGAACCGAACCTGTGACCACAGGGTTCACGATCTCGAGGTGGGAGGGATTGAAAGACAACGACAGATGCACCGGTCCGCCGGAAGTGGAGACGTCGCTGGAGAAGCCCTGGTGGTATTTCACATCGCCGGCGGGCAGGTCGTCGGCGTGCTTACCCTCAAACTCCGCGAAGAGGTCTTTGGGCATCTTGCCCAGAGTATTTACCAGCACATTGAGACGCCCACGGTGCGCCATGCCTATGACAATCTCTTCCACACCGCGCGCGCCGGAGGCCTCGATGAGTTCGTCCATTGCCGCAATAAACGATTCGCCGCCCTCGAGCGAGAACCGCTTCTGGCCGACATACTTGGTGTGCAGATAGCGCTCAAGTCCTTCGGCTGCGGTGACCTGCTGCAGGATGCTGACCTTCTTTTCTGATGGGAAATGCGGGTTGGTACGCGTAGATTCGAGCTGCTGCTGAATCCAGCGCTTTTCTGCCGGGTCGGAGACATACATAAACTCCGCACCAATCTTGCCGCAGTATGTGTCTTTCAGGGCCTGAATAATCTCCCTCAGGCTCATCTGCTCCTGACCAAAGTAGAGATTGTCGGCCCGGAAGGTGGTGTCGAGGTCTGATTCTGAAAAGTCGTAGAAGGCATGCTCAAGCTCCGGAATGGCCGGACGCTCGCGCAGCTTTAAGGGGTCAAGGTCGGCCCACTGGTTTCCGAGGTAACGGTAGGCAGCAATGAGCGACTGCACATGGATCTGCTTACGTGCGACTGACAGATCACGCTCGGCGAGCCGCGGCAAGAACTGGTTATTTTTGGCCCGTTGGGCAAACGATTCGATGACCGGCGCGTGCGGAAGATCGCGGGTGTCCGCGTCACCGTTGGTGGCCGGCACATTCTGTAGCTGATCAAAATAACGGCGCCAGTTGTCCGTGACCGAACCTGGGTTGTCGAGGTACATCTCATAGAGCTCCTCGACATACGGTGCATTCGCACCAAAGAGATACGAATTGAGCTGAAAGCTCTTCATCATGATTGCTTCACCTTTCTTAGCCTACGGCCTGAAACGATGCGGGGAACCCCTCTGCGTGATGACGAAGTCACCGTACAGATTGCAACAGTGTAAAGTCCCCTACCCCCTCCTCCAATGAACAAAAGGGGCCTTCATAGCCCCTCCCCAAAAAAATCTCTACCGTGAATCCAAAGGCTTCACGGGCCGCTCGGTCAGCCCCGTGTACAGCTGGCGGGGGCGTCCGATCTTGTATTCTGGATCGACGATCATTTCTTTCCACTGCGAGACCCAGCCAATGGTGCGGGCTACGGCAAAAATGCAGGTAAACATATTGACCGGAATTCCGAGTGCACGCTGCACGATGCCTGAGTAGAAATCGACGTTGGGATAGAGCTTTCGCTGCACAAAGTAGTCATCTTCCAGGGCGATCTTTTCGAGTGCCATCGCTAGCTTAAAGAGCGGATCGTTCTCCAGGCCAAGTTCGGCCAGCACCTCTTTGCAGGTCTCCTGCATAAGCTTGGCCCGTGGGTCGAAGTTCTTGTAGACCCGATGTCCGAAGCCCATAAGCCTTGCCCCGGAGTTCTTGTCTTTCACCTTCTCCATAAACTCGCCGACCTTGGCGAGACCGCCATGGGCCTGGATTTCCTCGAGCATCTCCAGGCAGGCCTGGTTTGCACCGCCATGCGCCGGACCCCAGAGGCAGGCCACACCGGCTGCAATTGCCGAGAAGGGGCTCGTGCCAGAAGATCCACAGAGCCGAACGGTAGACGTTGAGGCGTTTTGCTCGTGGTCGGCATGCAGTATGAGAATGCGGTCGAGGGCACGCTCTAGCACAGGATTGGGCTCGTACTTTTCGCACGGCGTGGCAAACATCATGTGCATGAAGTTGCCTGCGTACGACAGATGGTTCTGTGGGTACATATTGGGCTGCCCCACAGAGTATTTATAGGCCATGGCCGCAAGCGTAGGCATCTTTGCAATGAGTCGAATAAACGAGATGTCTTGCTGCTCAGGCGAGTTGATGTCTAGGCTGTCGGGATAGAAGGCCGCCATACTTCCGCTGAGGCTGGTGAGAATGGCCATGGGGTGCGAGTCTCGGCGAAAGCCCCGCACCGCAAACTGCATCTGCTCGTGCACCATGGTGTGATGCATCACCAGAGACTGAAACTCTTTGTATTGATCTGGTGAGGGCAATTCGCCGTAATAAATGAGGTAACAGACCTCAAGAAAATCGCAATGCACGGCGAGTTGTTCGATGGGATAGCCACGATAGAGAAGCTGCCCCTTGTCGCCATCAATGTAGGTAATGCTGGAGTTGCACGAGGCGGTGGATAAGAAGCCGGTGTCGTAGGTGAACTTACCCGTCTGGGCATAGAGCTTACGAATGTCGATCACATCCGGCCCGATCGACCCTTTGAGTACTGGAAACTCAACCGATGGTGTGCCGTCGCTAAAGCTTAGCGTTGCCTTGTGCTCTGTAGTCATGGTGCCCTTCCCTGATGTAGTCATTGTATTTTTGTGTCAAACGACGAAGCTCGGTGGTGGATCTTTAGGTCCCCTTAATATCGCTAAGGACACGCTGGGCCAGCGGGCTGACAACGATTTCATCGGCCCGCTTGCGGTCCACCAGTACGTCCAAAAGGTCATTGTCGGATAGTTCGAGAATCTCGGCCAGTCCATCGTGGTCGTCTCGCGTTAAGGCATCGCCCCGATGCTCCAGATACCGACTAATCAGCAAGTCATTTTCTAAGAGGCCCCGACGGGCGCGCCATCGAATGCGGCGAATCCAGTCTTCGGGTGCCGGCTGATCGCCAGAGACGTCAAAGCCCTGCCCCTCTATGGTAGACCTGCCTGCCGTATCCACAGAAGTCATCCGCAAGCGCCTCTCTCTCGATCAATAGTCTTCTGGTTGGCGACGCTAGACCGTTCGCCGAACCATCAGTTCTTTGATCTTACCGATGGCCTTTGTGGGGTTGAGGCCCTTCGGGCAGACATCCACGCAGTTCATGATGGTGTGGCAACGGAACAAACGATAAGGGTCCTCGAGGTTATCGAGTCGCTCACTGGTGGCCTGGTCGCGGCTGTCTGCGATGAACCGATAGGCCTGCAATAGGCCTGCCGGGCCGACAAACTTGTCTGGGTTCCACCAGAAGGAGGGGCAGCTCGTGGAGCAGCAGGCACAGAGGATGCACTCATAGAGGCCATCGAGCTCTTCTCGCTCTTCAGGCGACTGGAGCCGCTCCTTCTCGGGAGGCGGCGTGTCGTTGATTAGGAAGGGTTTAATGGAGTGGTACTGCTTGAAGAACTGGGTCATATCAACGATGAGATCGCGTACCACCGGCAGACCCGGCAGGGGCTTTAATACGATCGGCTCTTTGAGTTCCCGCAGATTGGTGGTGCAGGCCAGCCCATTCTTGCCGTTAATGTTCATGGCATCGCTACCACAGACCCCCTCACGGCAGGAGCGGCGAAACGACACAGAGTCGTCGAAGTCGGCCTTTATGCGCATGAGGGCATCGAGGAGCATCTTGTCGGTCGGCTGAAGCTCTACCGTGATGTCCTGCATGCGGGGCTTGGCATCGACATCGGGGTCATAGCGGTAAATAGAAAAGCGAACAGTGCGTGTGGCGGTGGTCATACCTTGGTGTCCTTATCTGCGGCGTGTCCTGTGGTGGATTCTTAGAACGTGCGTTTCTTGGGCTGAAAGGTCTCTACCGTGAGCGGCTTGAGGTTTACCGGCTTGTAATCGAGGCGGTTGCCCTCGGAATACCAGAGGGTGTGGCGCATCCATTCCGCATCGTTACGCTCGGGGAAGTCTCTATGGGCATGGGCGCCACGGCTCTCGGTGCGGGCTTCGGCGGAGACTATGGTGGCCTTTGCCGTCTCAACCAGATTGGCCAGCTCCAGGGCCTCAATGCGGGCGGTATTAAAGACCTTTGACTTGTCCTTCACGTGCACGTGCTTCGCCCGCTCAGCCAGCGCCAAGATCTTCTGCTTCCCCTCTGCAAGAAGTTCTGAGGTGCGGAACACGCCGCAGTAGGTCTGCATGGTCTGACGAATATCGCCGGCAATGTCTTGCACCTTCTCGCCTGAGGTGGAATGGTCGATATGGGCCAGTCTCTCAAGTGCCGTATCGGCGCCATTTTCTGGAAACGACCGGTGCGAGGCGCTCTGCAGCTTCTGACCCACGATGTGGTTTCCTGCTGCCCGACCAAAGACCACGAGATCGAGTAACGAATTTGTGCCAAGACGGTTAGCGCCATGCACCGATACGCAGGCGCACTCGCCAATGGCATAGAGCCCCGGCACGATCTCGTTGGGGTTGCCATTTTTCGGGGCGACCACCTGTCCATAGATATTCGTGGGAATACCGCCCATCTGATAATGAATGGTGGGCACCACTGGGATGGGCTCTT
>JBEDFV010000095.1:0-5638 GCA_041175005.1 Pseudomonadota bacterium | reverse complement strand
GCTCACCTCGGTCACCAATACGCTGCTGATCATGAGTCTGGCGCCGCTGTTTGCCGCAATTCTTGCGCGATGGTTTCTTGGCGAGCGTATTGCCTTGACGACTGCCGCCTCCATTCTGGTTGCTGGCTTTGGGCTCTGGTGGATGCTGCGCGAGGGGCTCTCGGGGCAGGGCCTTCTGGGTGTGTTGGTGGCGCTCGGTACGCCAGTTGCTGCGGCCTGCAACCTGGTGTTACTCAAGCGTGCCCGTGGCGGGGTGAGTCTCATACCGGCTGTCATGCTGGGCGGTACGATTTCTGCCGTGGTCACCCTGCCATTTATTTTTCCCCTACAGGCGACCCCGGGCGATTTGGCCTGGCTTGCGGGACTCGGAATCTTTCAGCTGGCGCTGCCCTGCAGTCTTCTGGTCTGGCTCAGCCGTTATCTGCCGCCGCAAGAGATTGCCCTTCTGTCGCTTTTTGAGGTGGTGCTCGGTCCCATCTGGGCCTGGTTTTGGGGGGGCGAACTGATAACTCTGGTCACGCTGCAGGGGGCGGCCCTCATTCTTGGGGCCCTGGTCTTTAACACCGTCACGCGTCACCGCGGCGCAGTGCAGCCAGCCGCTTAGCATGCAGCCGGTGACAAGGGCCGCGACGCCGCCTGTGGGGATTGTCTTTGACTACGACTGGGATGCGGTCGCCCACCGAAGGCTCGCCGGCCTTGCCGCCTTTGACCGATCCGGCTTTGATCTCTTCACCTGGGCGGGACGGCTACGTCTTCTGAGGCTTAACCTGCTCGCCTATGCAGACCGCCTTGCAGCCCGGGGACGCAGGCGGGCCTGGGCGGCCGTGGTCTCCCACCATGAGCTCTACGGCGCACTGGTGGCTGCCCTGGTAGCCGAACGCTTGGGGCTTCCCAGCCCTGGGGTGCGGGCGGTCTTGGCCTGCCACCACAAGGGGTATACGCGCGCAATACTTCAGCAGGTCTGTCCCGAGGCCAATCTTCGTTTTGCGGTCGTCGACCCTGCTGTGTCATCTCACGAGGCTGGACTCTCACGGGCCGCAAGTGCCGCACCCGCTCTGGGCTTTCCTGTCTACCTTAAGCCCGTACGGGCCACCTTTTCGGTCTTGGCCCGAAGTATTGAGGGGCCGGCTGCCTGGCAGGCCCATTTTGCGAAGCTGTCGCGCGATCGGTGGATCACCGAACGACTCCTGGCGCCCTTTGAGGCGGTCTTGCAGGCCTATTTGCCAGAGGCTGGCTCGTCATTTCGGTTTCTTGCCGAGGAGCCGGTCTGGCATCCTCAGTACAACTTGGATGGCTATGTTGATGGGGCAGGCATACATCTTCTGGGCGTGGTCGATGCGGTGGTTTACCCCGGTACCCAGGCGTTTCAGCGTTGGGAATATCCGTCGCAGCTGCCTGCTGCAGTGGTCGATAGGGCCCTGGGGATCGCACGGAAGTTTCTGACAGCGATTGGCTTTGGCCAAGGATTTTTTAATATGGAGTTCTTCTACGATTCGTCGTCGGAGAAGATCTCGGTGATCGAATTTAATCCCCGCCTATCGTCGCAGTTCAGTGATCTCTACCGCATGGTGTCTGGCTGGGATCCGCATGCCATGGCCTTGGCACTTGCGCAGGGCCGAGACCCGCGGGCGCTCGTAAGGGCAGCGCCAACAGCGCGCGTTGCGGCCAGTCTTGTCTGGCGCGCATTTGACGCGCAGGATATCCCGCCTGCGCCTTCGCGGGGAGCCCTTCGCCGTCTGGCGACGATCTTTCCAGATCAGACGGTCTTTACCTTCTCCCGATCGCCCGCTGCGATTCGGCGGGCCTTTAGCTGGATGGAGAGCTATCGATATGGCGTAGTGAATGTGGGTGCGGAGGATTCGGCGGGGCTAGATCGACAGTCAGCCCAGATCTCCGAGATTCTGGGCTGGCCCAATGCACCCTACGCGATAGACCTACCTGCCTTGGCCCAGCCGCTTGGGGCTGCAGCTGTCCGAGCCCGCTGACCAAGGCGCAAGCGATGGCGGCGAGATAGGGCAGGGCCTGGAGAAGAAGAATGCCGGCCCAGCCCATGCGGTCGGCGCTGGGGACCTCAGACGGCATCAGCCAGAAAACGCAGAAGAGCACGACTAGGCTGACCCCAAGTACCAGTTCTTCGCGCACCGAGAGGAGTTGTCTCGTAATGGGGCTCTGCGTGGCGTTTTCACGGGTAGGAAGCGGGCCTGGCGTGGTACTGACCCCGACCGACTTTTTGCGGGTAATCTCAAAGACTGCCCTTTTGTGGATGAGCCCGGAGAGGAGCCCACGGGCAATCACGTGTGAGAGGGCAAGCCCCGCCAGGCTTGCACCGAGCATATCAGGCCAGCGACAGTCAACGCGACGCGCATAGAGGGCCAGGCCCACGAACAGCCGAAAGGCCACAAATACGAGAAGCGGTAGCAGAAGCAGGGGGGCTGGCAGCGGGAATTGCGTGGGCGCAGCCAAGGCCGCGATACTCCAGGCGATGGCCCCCAGGCTGAAAAGTAGGTGCAAGGCATCCCCCATCCAGGGCAGCCAGCCAGCCAGAAAATGGTAGCGCTGAGACCAGGTGAGTGTGGAGGGAAAAAGGAGTTTTCTCGCGTGACTCTTGAGAATCTGTATGGCGCCTTGGGCCCATCGCCTGCGCTGCCGACGATAGGTGCTGAAGTCTTCTGGTAGCAGTCCCTGGCCCAAGACCTCATCGACATAGACAGCCCGCATTTTCTCCGCAAGGATGCGCAGGCCGAGTTCGGAATCTTCACATATGCAGTCTTCGTTCCACCCCCCAAGTGCGCCCAAGGTGTTGGCGCGGATGAGTGTCATGGTGCCGTGCTGAATAATGGCGTTGCGCTGATGCCGATGGTGCATGCCAATGCGAAAGAAACCTTCGTACTCCCAGAAGGCCAATCGTGAGAAGGGCTGCACCAGGGTATCGCGGTGTGCCTGTGGGGCCTGAATGAGGCCGGTGGCAGGGTCCTGAAAATAGCCCGATACCGCCTGTATCCATCGGGGATCCACCAGGTAATCGGCATCCACCACCCCGATCCAGTCTGCCTCAGGGTCTGTCTGGCGAAGCGCGAAATTTAAGGCGCCTGCTTTAAAGCCTGGCCATTGTGCAAGGTGGAAAAAGCGCAGCCGTGGGTCGCCGCAGTCTTGCGCAAAGGCGGCCACTGGCTGCCAGAGATCTGGGTGCTTGGTGTTGTTGTCGACGACGATGATTTCCAGTGCGGGCCAGTCGAGGCGAAGCAGGTGCCTGATGGCCTCTATCACCATGGCGGGCGGCTCGTTGCTGCAGGCCAGATGAATGCTTACCTTCGGCGCCGTGGCGGGATCGGGCCAGCCGGGAGTGGACTTCTGACGCGCGAGGCTTCCTGGCCAGAAGACCTCAGAGAACTCAAAGAGCTGAGAGAGTATGAGCAGGGTCAGGATTGTCAGAGCGCAGACCAGGCCGGCGGCCAGCACCCACTCGGTGGGCTGCAGATAGTCGGCAAAAGGCCAAGACGAAAATGCCACTGTCCCCATGACAAGAAGCTGGCTTACAAGCAGAAACGCCAGACGCGCGATTGTCCGAAGCCGTGCGAGGCCAAATAGAAAAGGAACCGCCACGGCCAGACCCATGAGGATGGAGAGGGCTGCCTGGGCCAGGGTATGCGGCTGGGTTTTCAGTGGCCCCATCAGCGGAAACTTGGGCTGCCGATCTGCATCCCAGAGGCCCCAATGTGCCCCTGCCTGTCCTTCGATCGATTTCTTCCAGGGCTGGTCGATGGCCTCCATGAGGTAGTACTCCAGGCCGAGGGCCTGCGCCTGCGCGACGAACTGACGAACAAACAGGGCCTGGTTCTCCGGCGAGGCCACCGCGGGCCCCTGGGCCGGGCCGTGGCTTGGCCAGCCGACCTCCCCGATGACAACGGGTAGTCGCGGGAATCGACGCTGCACGTCCTGAAGACGGGCGAGTGCGTAAGACACGGCTTCTTCCGCAGGCACCTTCTCCCAATATGGCAGCAGATGGACCGTGATGAAGTCGACATGTTTTGCGAGTTGTGGCTGCGCGAGCCAGACATGCCAGGGCTCGGCAGTAGAGACCGGGGTGCGGAGCAGCCGACGCGACTGGTCGAGAATCTCGTAGAGTTGCTCCGCAGGGAGTTTTTTGGTGAGCTGGGTCTCGTTGCCGAGTATGAGTCGGTCAACATGCCGGTGGTCTCTGGCCGCCGCGATGGCGGCGCGCAGTTCTGCCTGGTTACGCACCGGATTCTGATCAAGCCAGGCCCCCAGCGTGACCGACAAACCATGTTCTTTGGCCAGCGTCGGGAGCATGGGCAATTCGGTCGCGCTATAGGTGCGGAGTCGTTGGCTGTGGGGGGCAAGCAGGGCCAGGTCGGCCGCGAGCGAGGCCGCGGTGGGTGGTTGGGAATCGGCTGGGCTATTCCAGCGACCATAGCCGTTATAGGCGAGCCCCGCCAAAGGCGGCATGATGTTGGGTGCTGAGGAGGGCGTGCGGAAGAGCCCCCAGACGAAGGCATGTGCGGCGATGAGCACAAGGGCGGCTACGAACCCCAAGAGAAGGCGGGGCCCAAGCGGCTGGCGGAGGGAGTGTTTCTTATCGTGCAGCACAGTGCTCTAAGGAGAGAGGAAGAAGGGACAAGACATGCAGACCAGATCGGATCGCTGGGCCCAGGCACTGGTGGCGGCCGCCTGCCTTGGCCTGGGCCTCTGGGCCGCCGAACGTTTCTGGCCCCATGCCCTTCCCACCGCGGAAAACGCTATTCTGCCATGCGTCTCTTATGCTCCTTTTCGTCACCCCGATCATTCGCCGTTCGATCCTCGCCTTCGGATTTCTTCCGCCTCTCTCAGAGCCGATCTGGTCCAGATTCGTTCCGTAAGTCCGTGTCTTCGCACCTATGGCCTGGATCACGGCATGGATCAACTGCCGGGCATCGCCCGCGCCCTGGGACTTCGGCTGCGGCTGGGGGTCTGGCTGGGACAAGACCCGGTCGCCAATCGTCGCGAGATCGAGCAGGCTGTGGCCTTGGCGGCTGCTTACGGCGATGTGATCGAAGAGGTGATTGTCGGTAATGAGGTCTTGCTGCGGGGGGACCTCGCGCCAGAGGCATTGGCCGAGATCCTTGCCGAGATGCAGCGTCGTATTGATCTACCGATCAGTTACGCGGATGTCTGGGAATTCTGGCGCCGTCATGCGGCCGAATTGCGCCCGCATGTGGACCGCGTGGCCGTGCATATCCTGCCCTATTGGGAGGACGATCCGATTGCGGTAGACCAGGCGGTGGAGTATGTCTACAGGCGATATGGAGAAATGGCGGCGCTTTTTGCCCCTCTGCCGGTCTGGGTGGGCGAGACGGGCTGGCCTGCCAGGGGACGCAGCCGCGGGGCGGCGGTACCCGGTGTCTATGAGCAGGCTTTTTTTGTCCACAGCCTTGTCTATCGGCACCAGTCTGAACCGATTCCTTTCAACCTCATTGAGGCCTTTGACCAGCCCTGGAAGCGGGCGCAGGAGGGCGCCATGGGGGGCGCCTGGGGCATCTTTGATTCTGAGGGGCATCAGCGGGTGGATTGGCGTAGGCCTGTCTCCGGTGCGCCTGCGCAGGTCGCCATAGTGGCCGCTTCTGCAGTGGTCTTTGTGGTC